>JAAYGD010000068.1 GCA_012727915.1 Mycoplasmatota bacterium
ATTTCAGTCATTTCATGAGTAAAAAACACTCCATTATTTCTAGTATAGTCATATGCTACAAACATTATTAATACAACTAATACCATCAATACTAAATTTGCAAACATACTTTTAGTAGGTGTATTTTTATTTTTAACAACAACTTCTTTATATATAACTTTTTCATGTTGTGGTTGTTCTTCTAACTTATTAAGTAATATTCCACAAGATAAACATATATAAGCATCTTTATCAACTACATTACCACAGTTAGGACAAGTAGCTTGTCTTTCTTTTGGTATTGGAGGTTCTTCTTTTGTTTCAACTTTTTGAACACTAGGAATTACCTCATCATGTTGATATTCTTCTGGTATATATTTTTCCAATACAACTTGTTTTTGTTTTTTTTCTTTGTAAAAGAAATAATCAAATACTTTTAATAAAACAAAAATTCCAAAAGATATTATTGCTATAATTAAATATGTATTTATATTACCTCTTAATTTATCATCTAAGTTTTCCCAATTATTTTTATATTTAAAGAATGCATAAATATATAGAATCAAAGACCCTATAAGTATAGATTGAAAAATAATTGTAACCCATTTAATAATTTTTCTTACCATAATTCCCCTCTTTGGTCGAATATTATACACATTAAATATAATTTGTCAACTTTTGTCTATAATATCTTTCACAGGTTTGAAACTTTTTCTATACAAATTCATTATACCATAATTATTTATAATTTCTATATGTTTTTTTGTAGGATATCCTTTATTGCTTTTATAATCATAAATAGGATATTCCTTATCTAACTTATACATTATATTATCTCTTGTAACCTTTGCTATTATTGATGCTGCAGCAATAGATTTTGATTTAGAATCCCCTTTAATAATAGAAGTACTTGGTATATCAAGTTTTAATTTAACTGCGTCTATTAATATATGTTCTATCTTGGTTTTTTTTAAACATTTATTAATTGCAATAAGCATGGATTCCTTAGTAGCTTCTAATATATTAATTTCATCTATTCTATTATTATCTACTATACCGATTCCAATTCCTAATGCATCTTTTTTTATTATTTTATAAAATTCATTTCTTTTTTTTCCGCATAATTTTTTAGAATCATTTAATCCTTCTAATTCATAGTTAATTGGTAATACTACACATGCACTTACTACTGGACCCACTAAAGGACCCCTTCCAACTTCATCTATACCCGCGATTAAAAATATATTATTATTGTTTAATTCTTTTTCATATTGATCCATTTTATCACCAGAATAATTATATCAACATATTAAATATTAGTAAATTTAAATATGTTATAATTTATATGGTGATATTATGTTATCAATTAAAAGTAAGTCTAATACAATTATAATTAAAAAATCTAAATTTATAGTTAATACTTATTGTGTTTTTAATGAATTGGATGCTTTATCTATAATTAATGATACTAAACTAAAATATAAAGACGCTAATCATAATTGTTATGCTTATATAATTGATAATATTAAAAGATTTAATGATGATGGAGAACCCAGTGGTACAGCAGGTATTCCAATTCTTGATATATTAGAAAAAAACAATTTAAATTATTCTTTAGTAATTATTACAAGATACTTTGGTGGAATTAAGTTGGGTGCAAACGGTTTAATTAGAGCTTATTCAAAGTGTACAAAAGAAACTCTAGATATAATTGAATTAATTAAAGGTAAAACTATTGAAATAGAATTTGATTATAAAGATGAGAAATATATAAATAATATTATAAAAAAAGAAGATATTATTGAATCTTCTTATAAAGAAAAAGTAAAGTATATTGCTAATGTTAAAGATATAGATTTAGATAAATTAAACAATTATAAAATAATTAAAGATATATTTATAAAAGTTTAATCTATTTTGCTTCTTGGATGAAAATCATCATAATTTTTTCTAATTAAATCAGTTCTAACGTGTGTATATATTTGAGTAGTAGATATATTTTCATGACCTAATAGTTCTTGAATAATTCTTAAGTCAGCTCCATTTTCTAATATATGAGTTGCAAAACTATGTCTAAGCATATGGGGATGAATCTTTTTCTTTATATTTTTTTCTAATGCTATTTTTTTTATTATTTTAAAAAAACCTTGTCTAGTCATATTTTTACCATGATTATTTAAAAACAATGAATCAGTAAGATATCCTTTAAGCATCCCATTTCTATATAACTCAACATATTCCTTAACTAAATTTAAAGCATAATCAACTATTGGAATAATTCTTTCTTTATTACCTTTCCCAAAACATCTAACTGTAGCATTTTCAAAATCAATATCATTAATATTTAAATTAACTAATTCAGATACTCTAAGTCCTGTTGCATACATTAATTCTAACATCGTTTTATTTCTAAAACTAAAAGCATCAGTTACTTCAATATTTAATAAATTATCGACTTCTTCTTTGCTTAATACTTCTGGCAATCTAATTGATTGTTTCGGTCTTATTATAGATTCACTAGGATCATTATAATCATACATTCTAGAAATATATTTGTGATATGACTTTATACTTACTATATTTCTTGATATTGTTGAACTTTTAACTTTATTGTTATTTAAATATTCTATATATTTTTCAATATCTATTTTTGTAATATTTTCTTTGTTTATATAACATAAGTATTTATCTATATCATTTTTATAAGAATAACAAGTATTTTTTGATAAACCTTTTTCTATTAAAATATAATTTATATACTCATCTAAATACTTATTCATATAATCACCTATTTAAATTATAGCACTTATCATTTACTTATAGTATAATTATATTGGTGATAAATATGAATGAACCTTTAGCATATAAATTAAGACCAACATCTATTAATAATGTTATTGGGCAAAAACATTTAGTTAGTAAAGATAAAGTTATATATAATATGGTAAAAAATAAAAAAATATTTTCCATGATTTTATATGGTAAACCTGGTATTGGTAAAACATCTATTGCAAACGCAATAATTACTGAATTAAATCAAAAAACTAGATTTTTAAATGCTGTAATTAATAATAAAAAAGATTTTGATATAGTAGTAGAAGAAGCTAAAATGTATAAAGGAATTATACTTGTAATGGATGAAATACATAGAATGAATAAAGATAAACAAGATTTATTGCTGCCTTATATAGAAAGTGGATTAGTAACTATAATAGGGTTAACTGCATCAAATCCATATCACACTATTAATCCCGCAATAAGAAGTAGATGTCAATTGTTTGAACTTAAAGAATTAACAGATGATGATATTAAAGAAGGTATTAAGAAAGCATGCAAAAGTGAATATTTAGAAGGTATTAGTATTGATAAAACATCAATAGATTATATAGTAAAATTATCTGGTGGTGATTTAAGATATGCATATAATATTCTTGAATTAGCGTATTATGGTACTAAAGATAAAGTAATAAATATTGATATATTAAAATCTATTAATAATAAACCAGTATTTTTACATGATAAAAACCAAGATGGTTATTATGATGTTTTAAGTGCTTTTCAAAAAAGTATTAGAGGATCTGATGTGGATGCATCATTACACTATTTAGCAAGATTAATTGAAGGTGGAGATTTTGATTCAATATATAGAAGAATGTCTGCTTTAGTATATGAAGATATAGGGCTTGCAAATCCAAGTATGGGGCCTAAAGTAATGGCTTGTATTAATGCCTGTGAAAGATTAGGAATGCCAGAATTAATATTACCATTAGGTTTAACTGTTATTGAGTTAGCACTATCTCCTAAATCAAATAGCGCTTATCTTGCAATAAATAGTGCTTTAAAAGATATAGAAGAAGGTAATATTGGAGAAATTCCTAAACATATAAATAGTAGTGCATTTGGATATAAATATCCACACGACTATCCGGATGCTTTTGTAGAGCAAGATTATTTGCCAGATAAATTAAAAGATAATAAATATTACATTCCTAAAACAAATAGCAAATATGAACAAGCTTTAAAACAAATGTATGATAAATATAAAAAAAATAGTAATTAAATTACTATTTTTAATAAATAATTATTAAATTATTAAATATATAAAATATCATTGGTAAAATTACTAATAAAACAAATAAAATTAAAGAAACAATAAAAAAACCTATAAATATATTTAATCCACTTAATAAAGCTTTTGCTTTATCAGTATTTTTATTATCTTCCATCAAATATAAAAACAAAGCAATTTGAGGGAACAAAACAGATAACCAAATAATTAATCCATATTTATTTTTTTTCACTTAATACTCTCCCTTCTATATTATATTAATATTATAAAAAAGAAGTCTAAAAAAAACAATATTTATTTCTTTTTAATTTTTTCTTTTACTAATACTGATTCTAATCTTAAAGAATCAGAAATATTTGGTTCTTCAAATTTCTTTTCTATTAAAGAATATGCAACATCTTTTAAATAAGGAAAGTTTTTAAACTCAATTGACAATTCTGGCCCATTTAATAAAGAATGTCTATCATCAGATTCTACACATATATATTTTTTATCATTTAAACATTCTAAATATTCATCAATATCTTCAGTATCCCAATCACCATAAAGTGATTTTAAATTTTTTATTTTTTCTATATTATCATTAGTTGAAATTATATTATAATAATTATCAAATATATTAAAATCAAAAAAACGAGTTATATTGGATAATGGATATAAATATTCATTTATTCCTCTAATTAATGAATATTCTTGATTTTCTTTTTTTGTTAAATATTTAATTAAAAATGGATATAATAAATTAACATCAAATGTTGTTAAATCTGAAAACATATTAAAATATCTTTCCTTTATATATTTAGCTTGATTTATTTCATTTCTTTTTTCATATGCTAAATTCCTAATTTTTTTTCTTTTGGAGGATAAAATAGAAGAATAATCTAATTCATTTAATAATTGTTCTTCTTCTTTAATTAAATCTTTTTCTTCTTTTGTATATTTTACAATTACACTTTTTAAATCATCAATAGTTTTTAATTCCATAATATTATCCTTTATTTATTAATAAGTCTTATATATTCATCATAAACTTCTTTAGCAATAGTATCCCATGTTTTATATAAATCTTTATGTGCATTTTCACTAACTTCATTATAATGTTTTTCATCATTAAGAATATCTATAATTTTTTTAGCGAATTTTTTAGGATTATTTTTTCCAAAAAATCCATTTACTTCACTAGTAACTAAAAAAGCTGTTGGTGCATTTTCAATAAATATTGTTGGAGTTTTTTGACTAGAAGCTTCAATTTGAACTAGTGAATTTGTATCAAATAAAGATGGGAAAACGAACAATTTTGCTCTTCGATAAATCTTAGCAAGTAGCTCTCTGTCAGTTATTTTACCACACATAATAACATCATTATTCAAATCAAATCTATTAACCTTTTTAATTAATTTATTTTTGTCTGGACCTTCACCAACAAAAAGCATCTTGAATTTTTTCTTTTTATCTTTTAATATCTTTAGGACATCAACTATAAACATAATGTTTTTTACTGAAGTAATTCTTCCAACAAACAAGAAGACAATATCATCTTGTTTAATATGATATAACTTATTAATTTCTATATCGGACTTTTTCTTGTTCTCAATTAATTTTAAATCTGTAGCATTTTGAAATATTTTTACTTCTTTACTATAACCATATTCTTTATATATTTCTCCAATTTTTTTATTAACTGAAAAACACTGATCACACTGTTCATAAACTTTTATAGCTTGATTAGTTATTAAATCAGTTATTGCGTGTGATTTAGTATATTTATATAATTCAAATTTCATTAGTGTGTGCATTGTTCCAATTACAGGTATATTTAATAATTTAGCAACATCTATTCCTAATTTGCCAAGACTAAATGGAGAATGAATATGAATAATATCAAATTTTTCATTGACTAATCTTTTTAGTATTTTAATATCCATTTTAGGTATTCCATATGTATAAGTAGTTAAAGGTATTTTTATACTTTTAACTCTAATTACTTTATAGTCAAACTTAATACCTCTATCTTTTAATCCATAAGAAGGACATACTACTACAACTTCACACTTTTTAGATAATTTTTTAGCATAATTATCTACAACCATTACAACTCCGTCTATCATTGGAAAGTAACTATCTATAAACAAACCTACTTTAATTTTTTTCATAACTCACCTACTATATCATTAATAACATAACTTGAACATAATAAACCAGCGGTTAAAGGGACAATACTATTTGAACCTACTGGTTTACTTATTTTTAAAGGTTGCTCTGTTGAAGAAACTACATTAACATGATTAATACCAATATGTTTTAATTCTTTTCTAATAATTCTTGCTAATGGATCGTATTTTGTTTTACTTATATCTGTTATTTCTAGTTTTGAAGGATCAAATTTATTCCCTGTTCCCATTGAACTTATTATATTTATATTTCTTTTAATACAATTTTGAATTAATAATAATTTAGTATCAACAGTATCACAAGCATCAATAACATAATCTATCTTATATTTAAATAATTCATTAATATTATCTTTATCTAAAAATAAGTCTAATATTATTACATTACATTCATTATTAATTTTTTTAATTCTTTTTTCTGCCACATATACTTTTTTTTGATTAATATTGTCATTTAGAGATAATATTTGTCTATTTAAATTAGATACATCAACAATATCATAATCTACTATTATAATATTCGATATACCACTTCTAACTATAGATTCTAAAGCCATACCACCTACTCCACCTAAACCTATAATGGCAACTGTAGTATTCTTTAATTTATATATATTTTCTTTACCAATCATTATTTCTAATCTATTTAACCACATATAACCACCAAAAATCCCATAGATACGAGAATCAATTGCGATAAACCCCTGCATATTACAGGTGGGCACCACGATGTAACTTTTAGGATTCCTACAACACTTAATGGATAGGCATTCACAAACACCAGCTATATCTTTCGGTTCCCTAATTATCGACTTAGTCGGATTTATGATTGATCCTCAAAATCTATAGGATAAACTAATTGTAGCATACGTTATAAATAATTTATAGTTTATAAAAGTTTACATAATGGTTTTTTACTAATATAATTTAATCTTCATTTTTATTTTTTATATATCCATTAATAGTATTTAAATTTACATTTTCTAAACTTCTAAAAATATTAATATCAATATTTTTATTATCTATTTTTAAATTCTTTATTAGTTCTTTAATTTCTCTTCTTTTACTTGAATATTTTAAACTTGTAACAGAACATGCACAATCTAAAAACTTTAAATTATTAGAATTTGCCCAGTACTTTATATCTTCTTCTTTAATATAATACATAGGTCTTATTAATTCCATACCTTCAAAATTATCACTATTTAATTTGGGAGGCATTC
>JAAYGD010000069.1 GCA_012727915.1 Mycoplasmatota bacterium
GTACCAGCACCAGAAGTAGCGGATATAAATAGAGGAGAAATAAGAGCAGAAGAAGCAACATCAGAAGTAAATGTAACAGGAGAAACAACAAAACCAACAATGGAACAACCATATAGAGGACCAGTAGAAGTAATTATACCTTCTAAGCCTTCACCAGATGGGGTTGTTATTAATACGCCTACTCAAAATACAGATGTTATAATACCAAATACAGATGGAGTTGGAATGACTCAACCATATAGAGGACCAGTAGATGTAATTATACCTCCAGAACCTCCATCAGATGGAGTTGTTATTCCTGTACCTCCTGGAATTATTCCGGATGATAATATTCTTATTCCAGGAAGAGATCCATTTTTAAGAGATTTTGTTCCTATTGTTCCACCTCCATTTGTTGATTTACCTGATGATATTGATTTACCCGATTTCCCAGGAGGTAATCCGGATCCTGATATACCAGTAATTAAACCAGAAAAAGAAATTGTTGTTCCACCACCAATTAAAAAGAAAAAATATAATTTAATTGATGAAGCTATTTTATGTACAATTGTTGTTAGAGGAATAGATAATGCTATGAATGCATTAGATAATTTATTTGAAAATGGAAGTTATGATGGATTTAGTGTTCGTAGACCAACTGAAGGATTTGATATTAATTATATTAGAATACTAGCGTCATTTACTCCTGATGAAATATTTAATTATTTATATAAAAGAGTTAAGTTTTATTACGGAGTAGATTACTCTAAAGAAGATGTAGAATTTATAATTTTTAAATATATTATAATGTTAATAAATGAAAGAACTGCATATAGTGGTAATATATTAGGAATAGATTCTTCAAGTGAAATAAAATCAGCATCTAATTCAGTAGTAAGTCATACTATAAATAATTATCCACAAGTTGGAGAAAATGGAGAATTAAACTATTATTTAAAAGGGCCTATAATAGGTAATATTTTATCTAATGTAAAATCTATTGAAGAAGTTAATTTTAGTGGTAATAAATTTGAAATAGGACAATCATTAAATTTCTCAGGATTAGCTAGGGAAAAATTCTCTGCATTTACAAGAGAATTAACTGCAAATGTTGATTATACTAGATTAAATGATAATACTAAACTCCCTAATCATGAAGAAATTGGAAACATAAAAAATTCAAAATTATTATTTCCAAAAATTAGTAATGATTATTCATTGAATTATAATGAAAGTACGAGTACAAGTACTAAAGTAGTAAGAGTAACTCTTGATACCGGAGAACAAGTTTATATAGAAGATCCAAGAGACTTACTATGTAGAGAATATAATGAATATATTAATAATATGGGTACTGAAAATGATATATTAAGAGATGAAAAAGATGTATTCTCACTTTATAATGGATTATCAGAATTATATGGAAGTGAAGAATTAGATAATTATGTAAAATCATCTTTAAGTTCAGATATTCAAGTTGGAAAAAGAGATATTATAGAATTTAGAAGTACATTAAAATAATAAAAGAATTAAACTATTAATTAATTAATAGTTTTTTATTTTGATATGGAATAAAAATATTAATCTAAAATAACAATAAGCAAATAGGGGTAATCAGGTTATTTAATATAAAACATGCTATAATTTTTGTAAGTGAAAGGAGAAATAAATGAAAGTAATATATCCAAATTACAATAAATGTTTAGTGAATCTTAGTAATTCTATTTTAAAGTATTTTGAAGCTGATTGTTATCATAGTTCTTTGGAAGAAGTAGATAAAATTTTAAAAAACCATCAATATAAAAATGTTGTACTTATATTGAATGATGGGTTAGGTTCAAAAATATTAGAAAGAAACTTATCTAATGAATCTTTTTTAATTAAACATAAAATAAAGGATATTACTTCAGTTTTTCCCGCTACAACTATTGCTTCTACTACAAGTGTTACTACAGGATTAAATCCTATTGAACATGGATGGTTGGGTTGGTATTTATATGTAAAAGATATTGATAAAACAATAGTAACATATTTAAACACTATAAAAGATACAGATACTCCTGCTGCTGATTATAATGTTGCTAGAACCTTTCTTCCTTATAAATCAGTTTTTGAAAATATTAATGAAAAAGGTAAATATAAAGCATATGGAGTTTCACCATATGAAGATGTAAAATATGAATTTGAAAAACCAGATGAAATGTATAAAAGGATTATTGAGTTATGTCAATTAGAAGGTAAAAAGTTTATATATTGTTATTATAATGAACCAGATCATTTAATGCATGATTTTGGTGTAAGTGATGATAAAGTAAAAAACAATATTGAATATATAAATAATAAAATAGAAGAAATGTGTTCTTCATTAAAAGATACTTTAGTAATTGTTACAGCTGATCATGGTTTGATTGATGTTGAGCATACATATTTAGTTGATTATCCTTCAATACAAGAAACTCTTATAAGAGAGACTTCAATTGAACCAAGAGCAACAACTTTTTTTGTGAAGCCAAATCAAAAGAATACTTTTGTTAATGAATTTAATAAATATTTTAAAAATGATTTTATTTTATTAACTAAAGAAGAAGTAATAGATAAACATTTATTTGGAGATGGTAAAGAGAATATAAGATTTAATTCTAGTTTAGGAGATTATTTAGCGATTGCAATATCTAATAAATGTATTGATGATAAAGTAACTTCAAATCCACTTAAAGCAATGCATGCTGGTATTACAGAAGATGAGGTATTAGTTCCATTAATTATTATTGAAAAAAAATAATAATAACTTATACTATTTGTTTTATTTATTGAAAAATATTATGATATAATTTTTATGGAGTACACTAATGAATAATGAATTAATGGAATATTATAATATATTATGTAATGGAAATTATCCTATTTTTATTGATGAGTATTTTAATACTAATGAATTAAATAGGTTAAAGAATATTGGTCAGTTTTGTGGTTATGATTATA
>JAAYGD010000070.1 GCA_012727915.1 Mycoplasmatota bacterium
TAAGTAGATTATTTGCTTTAGCTGAAGCTTATCCAGAATTAAAAGCAGATCAAAACTTTTTACAATTACAAGTTGATTTAAAAGATACAGAAGAAAAAATTGCGTATGCAAGACAATTTTATAATGACTCAGTATTAAATTATAAAAATAAATTAGAAATGTTTCCTTCAAATATAATAGCAAATATGTTTAAATTTACTGAAATGAAATTTTTTGAAGCTAATGAGTCTGAAAAAGAAACACCAAAAGTATCATTTGATGAAAAATAGACTTACATTTGTAAGTCTTTTTTAAAGGAGTTATATGAAAAAAATATTATTTATAATAATGATGTTTTTATTGATTAATAATGTATATGCAATAGATTATACTATTGATGGTTTTTACGTGGATGCAACTATTAAAGAGAATGGAGATTTATTAGTAAAAGAAGTTATAGTACAAAATGGCTCTTTTAATGGATATTATAGAAGAATTACTCCCGACTCAAATAATAGTAAATATGATGCATCATCTATCGAGTTAATAAGAATTTGTGAATCAGAATTAACTGATTTTTCTGCAACAAGTAATTACACAAATTGTTTTAGCAAAGTATCTAGTGGAAGTAACGGGGATTCATTAGTATACGAAGAAAATCCATATTTAAATGGTGTTGAATACAAAATGTATAATTATTCAAATTATGAAACTAAATCATATTATATAGAATATATTTTAAAAGATGTTGCAATAAAATATAATGATATAGGTGAATTAAGATGGAATTTTATAGGAAATATGTTTACTGATGATTTAAAAGATGTTTTAATAAAAGTTAACTTAGAAAAAGAATCTGAATTATTAAGAGTTTGGAGTCACGGCCCACTTTATGGGACTACTGAAATATTAGATAAAAAAAGTGTTAAGTATTTTTCAACTGATTTAGAAAAAGAAGAATATGTAGATGTAAGAGTCGTATTTGATAAAGAAATTTTGTCTGTTGTAAAAAAGAATTATTCAGAAAATGTCTTAGATTCTATTATAGCAGAAGAAACAATATTAGCAGATGAAGCAAATGAAGAAAGAGAAGAAGCTAAGGAACTAATAAAGCAATGGGAAAAAGAACAAAAAGAATTAGAAAAAAGAAATAGTAATACTTTTAAGTTTGTTCTTTTACCATGGTTATTTGGACTATTTGGATTGTTAGGATTTAATTATTATAAAAATGATAAAGAACTAGATCCTGAATTCAAACAAAAATATTTTAGAGATTTTCCTGATGATTCAACACCAGAATTAGTAGAATTATTAGTAAATAAAAAATTGGATTCCTTGGGTTTATCTTCTTCTTTATTAAATATTATTAGAAAAAAAGGATTAACTTTTCAAGAATTTATTACTAAAGAAGGATTATTTAAAACAAAAGAAGTTAAGGATTATAGATTAATTTTAAATGACAATAATTTAAAGGAACCATTAACTGAGGAAGAATGTTATTTAAGAACATGGTTTTTAGAAACTTATGGAGATAATACATCGTTTGAGATATCAACTTTAAATAAAAAACTTAAAAAAGAATCTGAAGCGATAGCTTTTATGGCAAAGTTTAATGAATGGAAAGGTTTATGCAGGGCCAAATTTAATACATTTGATTATTATGAAGATAATAGTAAAAACAAAACACTTACTACTCTTTATGCATTAGTTCCTCCAATAATTACTTTAATAATAGGGCCTATTGCTATTCCATTTGTTCTAATTGGTTTATTAGCAACCATCTATATAGTGTCTTATAAAAAAAGAAATAAAAAAGGCAATGAAAAATATCATATGTGGATGGCATTAAAAAACTTTATGAATGATTTTGGAAGTTTTAAAGAAAAAGAATTACCTGAAATAATATTATGGGAAAAATATTTAGTATACGCAAATGTATTTGGAATAGCGGACAAATTAAGAAAACAAATGGAAATAAAAATAAGAGAGATTGATCCTAATTTAAATACAACAAATAGAGATATGTTTGATTATTTATTATTAAATAATATGATTAATAACAATATAGGAAATAGTGTTGCTAAGGCATATACTACAGCGAGATCAACCATTGCTAGAGCCGCATCTTCTTCTATGTCTTCTGGTGGGGGATTTGGAGGAGGATCTTCAGGTGGAGGCGGCGGTGGAGGCGGCGGCGGTGGAGGCGGCGGTTTCTAATAAAAAATAGAATTAAGCAATTAATTCTTTTTTTTGTTATAATGTAAGTAGGTGATATTATGAAAAAGATAATACTGATAGATGGAAACAACTTATTATTTAGAAGTTATTACGCTACTGCATATTCAGGTGGAATAATGAAAAACAGCAAAGGGTTTCCTACAAATGCTTTATATGGATTTACTAATATGATTAATAAAATAATAAATGAGGAAAAACCTGATTATATGTTAGTCGCGCTTGATAAAGGTAAAACATTTAGGCATGATAGTTATGGAGATTATAAAGCCGGAAGACAAGAAACTCCAAATGAACTTATTACTCAAATTGAATATTCAAAACAGTTGTTGGATGCTATGGGTATATCTTGGAAAGAAGCACCAGGATATGAAGCAGATGATATTATTGGTACTTTATCACAAAATGTAGATGAAGATAAAGAAGTTTTAATAATAAGTAGTGATAGAGATTTATTGCAACTTATTAATAAAAAAGTAAAAGTTAAATTATTAAAAAGTAAAGATTATTTATTATTGGATGAATCTAATTTTAAACAAGAGTTTGGAATTGAACCTAATAAAGTAATTGATTTAAAAGGATTACAAGGTGATTCATCTGATAATATTCCCGGTGTTAAAGGTATTGGAGAAAAGACAGCTTTAAAACTATTAAATGAATATAAAAGTATAGAAAATATCTATGTTAATATAGAAAATATAAAAGGAAAATTGAAAGATACCTTAATGGAAAATAAAGATAATGCATTTATGTCAAAACAATTAGCGACTATTTATAAAGAGGTTCCTTTGGATATAGGTATTGATGATATTAAATATAAAGGTTCTAATGCTGATGAATTAAGAATTAAATATGAAGAATTAGAGTTTTATTCTTTTTTAAAAAATATTAAAGTTGAAAATAAAACTAAATTAAATGAAATAGTAGTGGTAGAAGATATAAGTTCTTTAGTTTTTGATGAACCAGTATCCATATATATTGAATTGGATTCAACTAATTATCATACTTCAAATATATTAGGTGTTGGTTTATATAATGAAAACAATAGTATTTTTATCCCTGAATATGCTTTAAAAGGAAAGATGCCTAGTAATATTAAATATACATACGATTTGAAAAAATCTTTAGTAGTTCTTAGAAAAAGAGATTTGAATTTAAATGAAGTTGATTTTGATACTATGATTGCGGCTTACCTTCTTAATTATAATATAAAGGATGATATTGTTTATTTATCTAATCAATTTGGATATGAATTGCCATTCTTTGAAGTAATAAGTAAGAATAAAAATATCGAATTAGAATTAGTTAAGGAATTATGTGTAAAAAAAGCTAAATTCATTTATGAAACACATAAAAGTTTTGATGATAAATTAATTAAAGAAGGATATAAAGATTTGTTTTATAATATAGAAATGCCTCTTATTAGAGTTCTATCAAATATGGAGTATTTAGGTATAAAAGTAGATAAAACAATTCTTAAAGATATGGAAGATGAAGTAAAAATTAAATTAGAATTATTATCAAAAACCATTTATAACTATGCAGGTATAGAATTTAATATTAATTCATATAAACAATTAGGAGATGTACTTTTTGATAAATTAAAAATACCTTCAAACAAAAAGAGAAGTACTGATAGAGAATATTTAGTTAGATACAAGGATAAAAACCCTATAATAGAGAAAATACTAGAGTACAAGTTATTAAATAAAATATATACTACTTATGTAGTAGGATTACAAAATTATGTAATGGAAGATTCAAAAATACATACTACATATAATCAAACCTTGACTAGAACAGGAAGATTATCTTCTATCGAACCTAATTTACAAAATATACCAATAAGATATGAGTATGGTAAATTAATTAGAAAAGCGTTTTTACCTGATAATGATTTGTTAATGTCTGTAGATTATTCTCAAATAGAACTAAGAGTATTCGCACATTTTTCAGAAGAAAAAAATTTAATTGATGCTTTTAATCATAATATGGATATTCACACAAAAACAGCAATGGATTTATTTGGAGTTTCAAATTTTGAAGTTACTTCTGATATGAGAAGAAAAGCCAAAGCAGTAAATTTTGGTATTCTTTATGGTATAAGTGGGTTTGGTTTATCAGAGAATTTAGATGTAGATTTCTCTGAAGCAAAAACATTTATGGATAAATATTTGGAAACCTTTCCAGGAATAAAAAATTATATGGAAAAAACCAAAGAAGAAGCTAAATCTATTGGATATGTAAAAACAATAGAAGGAAGAAAAAGAGTAATAGATGAATTAAATAACGCTAATATCGCTATTAGAAAAAGTGGCGAAAGAATTGCTTTAAATACTCCAATACAAGGTAGTAGTGCTGACATTATTATGAAAGCTATGGTAGAAATAGATAAAAAGTTTAAAGAAGAAAATATTAAAAGTAAAATGATTCTTCAAATTCACGATGAATTAGTATTTGATGTATTAAAAGAAGAAAAGGATAAGGTTGAAAAATTAGTGGTTTCTAGTATGGAAAATATTGCAAAACTTAGAGTGCCATTAAAAGTATCTGTATCTTATGGAAAAAATTGGTATGAAACTAAATAAGGAGGTAATAGATGGCAATAACAAAGACAAAATTTATTAATTATTCTAGATGTCCTAGATATGTTGCTTTAGATGAAGTTAAAAAAGAAAGATTAAATGCTGATATTTCATATTCAGATTATTTAGAAGAAGAAATTGATATTAAAAAATTTGAATTAATATCACAAATGATAGATATTGATGATGAAGGAAATGAAGAAGATTTAATAGATATTGTTGATGAGCAATTAGAGATAATGTTACCTTATTATAAAAAAATAGAACAACTTGCAGGGAAAAAAGTTGAGGATTTATTTGGAGGCAACTCGATTTATGCTGAAAAAACTCAAGATCAAAAATCATTTGAGTTTATAGATAATGGAATTAAATATTTATGTTATGTAGATATTTATAATGATAATGGAAAGATAAATATAATTGAGGTTAAAGCTACAACATCAAGAAAATTTATTAAAGATATAACCGGAGGTTATTACAAAAAAGAAAAATACTCATTATTTTTTAAAGATGATAAAGGTATATTTCATTTAAAAGAAGACTTACAAAATTATAATTTAGAAGATGAAATGCCTAAGGAAGAATATTATAAAAAAAGATTAAAATTAAAAGATAAATATAAATTTGGAAAGTATATTTATGATCTTGCAGTTCAAAGAATGTTTATAGAAAAGGATACAAAAAATTATGATATTAATTATTATCTAGCTGTTTTAAATCATGAATATGTATTTGATGGTACTTATATTGATGGAGA
>JAAYGD010000071.1 GCA_012727915.1 Mycoplasmatota bacterium
GTAATAATATATATAGAAACAGCCAAGTAAAAAGACCATAAGTTAAAATGGTCTTTTTTTATTTTTCTTCATATAGTTTAACTGGTATATCCATTTCTTTACCGTTTCTATTAATTTTAAATACCGGTGAATCTCCAACTTTATTTTTATATAGATAATACTTTAACGATGGCATTGTTTCAATGACATTATCATCAATTTTTATTATTACATCGCCAATTTCAAGACCTGCTTTTTTAGCATTTGAACCTTCATTTACCGCACTTATAACAATGCCTGTTCGAAGATTCGGATCTACTTTTATATCACCTGAGTAAAATCTTAATTTGTTGACTTCAAATCCACCAATTCCAAGTGAAGGTCGTACTAACTTTCCGTCTTTTTCAATTATATTGGCAAATTCAATCGCGTCTTCAATAGGAATGGCAAAACCCATGCCTTCAACGCCTGTTGCCATTAATTTTGATGATGTTATACCTATTACTTCGCCATTAGAGTTAGATAGTGGTCCACCACTATTTCCAGAATTTATTGATGCATCTGTTTGGATAACACGCATTATATAATCAGAGCCCCAGAAACTACCTGTTGTATTTACCTCGATCATACGATCTTTGCCTGAAATTATTCCTCTTGTCACAGAACCAGAATAAATATTATTAAGCGGTGCTCCTACAGTAAATACTGTATCACCTAATCTTACTTTTTCGCTATTACCAATTTCCGCTACTTTTTCTGCATATTTAGCATCAGTTGTTAAAACTGCAACATCATTATATTGATCACTACCTAAAACTTTCGCATCAACAGTTTCCCCATTGGTTAAAATAATTCTAATTTTGTCACCTTTACTAACAACATGGTAGTTTGTTAATAAAAATGCTTTATCTTTTGTTTTTTTATAAAAGAATCCTGTTCCAAAACCGATAACTCTTTCTTGAAGATGAACTTCAACGACTACAACAGCATCATATATTTTTTCAACTGAGTCTGCTATACCTAAATCAGTTACTGTTACTTCTTTTTCTTGTTTATTTATTATTGTTTGGGGTTCTTTTTCTGAAGTAAAGTAAACAATTAAATAAGTGCCTATTACTCCTACAAAGAACATTACTATACCAACAATTATTGTTTTTCCTTTTTCCATAATTTCCTCCTATTCCATATTTAATATATCTTTATAATTAATTGGAAAACCTATTTTATCAAATACCTTTGAGATAGTAATTGAATTTAATTTTCCAGATAAGATATCTGCTTCATAAGATATTTCTCTAACTAATAATCTAAATTCCTCTTCTCTAAGCATCATTTTCATGATTATTATTACAGCAAACAAATCATTTTTACCATAAATATATTCACCATCCATTAAAGGAATATTTAATGCATAATGATATTTGTTATCTAATATTTTTCTTTGAGTACGATGATTATATAAAATATCTTCATGTGCGCATAAATTTCTAAAATTAGATAATATTGGTAAAAATATTAATAAA
>JAAYGD010000072.1 GCA_012727915.1 Mycoplasmatota bacterium
GCAGTTAAAAAAGCAACTTCTGATTTTATGAAAAGAATTGGATTAACCGCTTTATTATTCTTATTACCATTTATTATTAATATGATAGTAGGATTAACTCAATATGGTAGTCTCTCTGCTTGCTTATAAAGTTTTATATGATATGCTATAATCAAGATTAGGAGATTTATGAATAGATTTATTAAAATAATTATGTTTATATTTTTATTTATTTTGTTAACTAATAAAGTTAATGCAAGTCAAGTTGATTGTTACTATGGTAGTAATTCTTTTAAAATATATGTGGGATATTCAAGCGGTTCTACACCGACCGTTTATGAAGTTACTACTAATCAATCACTCCAATACACTTCATTAGGTAACTCATATGTAAAAGCTCAGGACTTAATGAATGCTGATGGTACCTTATACTGCCCTGATAAATTGTTCTCTGAAATGACTGTTGCGGGAAGGGATGTTAAATATCATGTATCATTTACCGAAAAATCATTGAACAATCCCGGATTTTCTTTTTCTCTAATATCTAGCGAATCAACAGTAGTAAATGACCCCATTGATCCAAACAATGAAGAAAGCAAAGATGTAATTTGTAGTTATGGAAAAAACTCTCTTATATTTAATAAATCTACTGGTGCAGTAAACATTTCATTATATGGAGTAAGTAGCAACATTCCTATATTTGGTCCAACAATTGAGTCTTTAGAAAAATATAATTATCAATGCCCGCCTCAATTATGTTTTTATTGTAATACTAGAGAATCACAAATGTGTAGTGTAGGATTTGAAAAAGCAGGATTATTGGAGTGTGTTGGAAGTGGAACTTGGGAAGAACAGAATAATAATAATAATAATTCCAATGAACCTAATAATCCGATAGATACAGGTGGTGAGGTTACTTGCGATGCTTTTAAAGAAATTACAGGACCAATTTGGTTTTGGATGAGAATTCTAGCCCCTATAATTGCATTAGTGTTCGGTACTTTAGATTTATTGAAAGCTGTTGCTGCAGAAGATCAAAAAGCAGTTAAAAAAGCAACTTCTGATTTTATGAAAAGAATTGGATTAACCGCTCTATTATTCTTATTACCATTTATTATTAATATGATAGTAGGATTAACTCAATATGGTAGTCTCTCTGCTTGCTTATAATTAATATAGACAATAGATCAATAATGTTGTATAATTACTTCATATTGATCTTTTATTTTGTATAGACAAGGAGGAAATAATGGATTTTTTTAATAACGGAGACACTAAAGTTTTCGCTTTAGGTGGCCTAGGAGAAATAGGCAAAAATATGTACTGTGTAGTACATAATGATGAAATAGTAATAATAGACTCTGGGGTAATGTTTCCAGAAGATGAACTATTAGGAATAGATTATGTTATTCCAGATTTTACTTTTCTAAAAAATAATATGGAAAAAATTAAAGGTTTATTTATTACACATGGTCATGAAGATCATATAGGAGGAATTCCCTTTTTATTGCAAACATTAAATATACCTACTATATATGCACCTAAACAAGCAGCAGAATTGATTAAATTAAAATTAGAAGATAGGAATATTGCTTATAAAAATATTGAAATATATAATAAAGACTCTAAATATAAATTTAAAAATATAGAAGTAGAATTTATAGCAACTACTCACTCAATACCAGATTCACACGCAATTGTAGTTAACACTCCAAACGGGACTATAGTTCACACTGGAGATTTTAAATTTGACTTTACTCCAATTGGTCCTATGTCTGATATTCATAAGATGAGTGATATAGGAAAAAAAGGTGTTAAATTATTACTAAGTGATTCTACTAATGCATTAACTGAAGGATTTTCAAGAAGTGAATCAAAAGTTGATGCAGCTTTAGGAGATATATTTGCAAGACATAAAGGTAGAATTATATTAGCAACCTTTGCTTCTAATGTATATAGATTAAAACATGTTATCGAAACAAGTAAAAAAAATAATAGAAAAGTTGTTTTATTTGGAAGAAGTATGGAAAACAACGTACAAGTTGCTATAGAAAGTGGATATATAGATGGTAAAGGAGTTATTATTGAACCTGAAGAAGCAGTAAACAAACCTAGTAACGAAATTACTTTATTGTGCACTGGATCTCAAGGTGAACCTTTAGCGGCTTTATCTAGAATAGCTAATGGTACTCATAAACAAATAAAATTAATGAAAGATGATTTAGTAATATTTTCATCTTCCGCTATTCCTGGTAATGGTGCATCTATATCAAAAACTATTAACCAAATATATTTAAAAGGAGTAAAAGTATTTACTAATACATCACTTAGTGATATACATACTTCTGGGCACGCTAATCAAGAAGAATTAAAATTATTGCTTAGATTATTACAACCAGAATTTTTTATGCCAATACATGGTGAATATAGTATGTTAAAAAAGCATGCTGAACTAGCGGTTCAATGTGGAGTTGATAAAGATAAGATATTTATAATTGATAATGGAGATGTAATATCAATAAATAATAATGGAATAAAAAGACAAGAATCAGTTCAAGCATCCGATATATATGTAGATGGAAGTAGAATTGGAGATATTGGTGGAATTGTAATTAAAGATAGAGCTATTATGGCTAACGATGGTTTAATTGTTGCAATTGCAAATATTGATATTAATAAAAATGAATTAATAGATAAAGTAAACATTACTACTAGAGGATTTATTCTAGTAAATGAAAATGAAGAATTAATTAATAAAATAAAAGATATTACTAGTGATACCATTAGGCATCACATAGTAGATACTAAAAATAATTATTCAGATTTAAAAAATTATGTGATTCAAGAATTAGGAACATTTATAAAAAATGAAACAGGAAGAAAACCATTAATATTACCAGTATTTTTAGATATTAAAAGATGATTACTTATCATCTTTTTTTGTTTAATTAATAATAATTTATAATACTCTACTTGTTTCTAAGTCGGATTGTAAATAATGATTATCTCCAATTCCATATTGAAGAGAACCATTTTTATTAAATCCTACAATATTTCCACAACCTTCTATTCTTATGGCTTCTTGAGATGGATTTGAAACTCTAAATAAAAAACCATCTACTACAGTACACTCATCTACTCCCTTTTCAATTACTCCTTTAGTAAGTTCTTTTGCAACTTCTTTTGCAGCAAGAGCATCAGTTTGAGGAATTCTAATACATGAATAATAATATTTTGAGAAATCTTTTAGATAAACTTCATAACCAATTACCATTTCCATAGGAGTATCAAATCCATTATATGTTCCTGAATTACCATTTTCTAAATTTCTATTGCCTTCTATTATTCCAACTGACTCTGGTCCACTTATATATGTTTCTGAACGTAATATTTGACCTTGGTAGTTATTTTCTAAATTTTCCTTCATTTCGCTAAATTGAGCTAAGTATTCTTCTTTACTCATAACAACCTCCATATTTCGATTATACTATTATTGATAAATAAAGTAAACTATTATATAAGAATAAAGGGTTATGAAATAAACCCTATGTAGTAGATAAGATATATTAAATATATTTTTTTGTTTTGCTATAGAATATAATAAGTGGAAGATATATGAGAGAAACTAAACACAAATAGTAGATTATAAAGACGATCATTCAGATTATCAATAATTAGAAATAAAAAGATTAATAAAATAAATAAGAATTTGATAATGTTATATTTTTTTATTTATATGATAAAATATAATTTTTAGGAGAATTTATGAAAGATCCAATTTTTAAAAAACCAAGAAACGGAATAATAATGGGAATTATTTTTATTATATTTGGAATAGCAATAATACTTCCCACTATAAATCATATTAAAACTCACAGAGTTAAGAACAGTAATTATTTTGAAACAAAAGGTGAGATTGTTGACTATACATCTGAAGGATCATCTGATCATTATAGCTATGTTGTTGAATATGAAGTAGATGGGAAAACATATACAATAGTTTCTAGTCCGATTTTTTTCAAGAAAAAGATAGGTAGTAATGTAGGCATAAAATATAATCCCGATAATCCGGAAGATGCTATATTTGAAAATGAAAATTCATTGATAACATTGCCTGGTGGAATTATTGTGTTTATAGCTTGTGGAGCTTACTCTATATATGATAGTATTAAAAGACTAAAAAACAATATAAAATAAAGAGAAATGTATCCATTCTAGTATACACTTCTTTTTTTATTTTGCTTCCAAAGTTTTCTTCTTACCACTATCTTGTTGGCTTTCTCTCTCTTCTATTAACGTATCTAAATATCTAATAATCTTGTCATTATCTCTTTTTTCTTGATCAGCAATCCATTTCATTATCTTATAATGCCTTGTTAATGTTCTTTTATTCATTATCCCTCCTAATTATATAATACAATATATTTAATAAATTAAAAAGATGACTATTTATCATCTTTTTTATCTTTTCTAAAAGGTAATTTAGATTTTTTTGGTTTTTCTTTTTCTTTAGTTTCTTCAACAATAGGTGCTTCTTCCTTTTTTTCTTCTTTAACTAAAGCATCTTTTCTTGATAAATTTAATCTTCCTTTATTATCAAATCCTAATGCTTTAACTAAAATTTCATCTCCTACTGATACTATATCTTCAGTCTTTTCAACTCTCTTATTATCTAGTTGAGAAATATGTACTAAACCTTCACAACCTTTCCATAATTCTACAAAGCATCCAAATGCTTCAACTTTTACTACTTTTCCAGTATAAATTTTACCATCTTCAACTTCTCTTATTATAGATTCAATCATTTCTTTTGTTCTATTTATAACATTAATATCTTTATGATAAATTAATATTCTACCATCATCTTCTAAATCAACTTTAACAGCATTAATATCATTTACTGATATGACATTACTAGCTTCTTGAATGATTTTAGTAATCATTTCTCCGCCTTTTCCAATTATATCTTTAATTTTATCTGGATTAATATGCATTTGTACTATCTTAGGAGCATATTTGCTTAATTCTTTTCTAGGACTGTCTATAACAGTACTCATTAAATCTAATATTTGCATTCTAGCTTCTTTAGCTTGATCTAATGCTTTTTTCATTATCTCTTTTGTAATTCCTTTAATTTTTATATCCATTTGCATAGCGCATATACCTTTTTTAGTGCCTGCAACTTTGAAATCCATATCTCCTAGATGGTCTTCAAGTCCTTGAATATCAGTTAATATTGTATATTTTTTTCCATTTGCTAATAATCCCATTGCAATACCTGCTACTGGTGCTTTAATTGGAACTCCAGCTGCCATTAAAGATAAACATCCAGCACATATTGATGCTTGAGATGATGAACCATTAGATTCTAATATTTCTGATACCACTCTAATTGTATAAGGAAATTCCTCTTCACTTGGAATAACTTGCAATAATGCTCTTTCTCCTAATGCTCCATGTCCAATTTCTCTTCTTCCAGGATTGCCATATCTTCCAGTTTCTCCAACAGAGAATTGAGGGAAATTATAATGTAACATAAATCTTTTAGAATCTTCTACTCCTAAACCATCAAGTATTTGATTATCAGTCAAAGAACCAAGTGTAGTAATACTAAGTGCTTGTGTTTGACCTCTAGTAAATAATGCAGAACCATGTGTTCTTGGCAAAATATCAATAGCTGCTGACAAAGGTCTTATTTCATTTTCTTTTCTTCCATCAGGCCTAATTTTTTCATCAACCACTAATTTTCTAAATTCTGTTTTTTCTATATTAGATAATATTAATTTTATCTTTGTAAGTAATACTTCTAATTCATCATGTTCCATGTTATGATTTTGATCTTCAAAATGTTTTACTATTTCTTCTTTTAATGATTCAATAGCTTCATATCTTTCTAATTTATCCTTTATTTTTATAGCTTCTGACATAGCTTCTTTACATAATGATTCAACACCTTTTATTAAATCATTTTGTAATTCTAATTTTTCATAAGCCATCTTTTCTTTGCCTATTTCATTTATTATTGTTTGTTCAAATTTAACTAATTCCTTAATTGCATCATGACCAAACATAATAGCATCTAACATATCTTTTTCAGATACTTCTTTACTACCTGATTCAACCATGTTTACTGCATCTGAACTACCTGCTACAGTTAAATCAATATCACTTTTTTCTATTTCTTCGTTTGTTGGATTTATTATAAATTTACCATCTACTCTTCCAACTTTTACACCCGCAATTGGTGCATCAAATGGTATTTCACTAATACATGTTGCAAGTGATGAACCAAATAATGCAGTCATTTCAGGAGTATTATCTTGATCAACTGATAAAACTTCATTTACAACATCAACTTTATTTCTAAAGTCTTCTGGAAACATAGGTCTCATTGGTCTATCTATCATTCTTGCACCTAATGTAGCATTCTCAGTTGGTCTTCCTTCTCTTTTTATAAATCCTCCAGGAATTTTCCCTACAGCATATTGTTTTTCCATATATACAACTGTTAAAGGAAAGAAATCCGACAGTATGTCACACTCTTTTGATACAACAGCAGTACTTAATATTACTGTTTCTCCATATCTTACTAAAACAGATCCATTAGCTTGTTTTGCTAATTCTCCGTGTTCAACTATTAATTCTCTTCCCCTAAAATCTAATTTAAATATTTTTTTATCCATAATTATCTCCTTAATAATATATTTTTTATTATCCCTTAAAAAAAGGCACTCAAAAGAATGCCTACTTTCTTAATTCTAATTTTTTAATCAATTCACGATATGATTGAACATTGTTTTTCATTAAATAATTTAATAAATATCTTCTATGTCCAACTTTTTTTAATAATCCTCTTTTTGAATGATTATCTTTTTTGTGAATTTTTAAGTGTTCAGTTAATTCATTAATTTCTTTTGTAAGAATTGCTATTTGAACTTCAGTTGAACCTGTATCTTTTTCATTCTTCCCAAATTTTTTAATTAACTCACTTTTTTCTTCTGTACTTAAAGCCATTTTTTCCTCCTATATATTAATTTAATCCAAATTCTAAGTATAAGTTGGAGATTCTAAATACTTGGAATCGGTCTTTAATAATATACTATATAATGAAAAATTAATCAAGTTTTTTTGTTATATATTTTCACCAAATGAACTTGAAAATGAAATAAAATCTTTATATTCTATATTAGGGTATAGTTCTTCAAATTGTTTTATTACATTATTCGCAACATTTAAAAGAACCGCAATAATTAAATAATCTTCCCAAATATGTACATCCATTGCTTCTTTTTCAGATAATATTGAAAAATCAACAATAAATTTTTTTAATCCCGCTATTTTTTTAGCTTCTTCAATAAATAAATTGTTATATCGAAAAAAAGTAGAAGACTCAATTTGTTTTGCAAGCGGTCTAACTTCAACCTTTATCCCTAATTTTTTATAATCTTCTTTGATTTTTGATTCAATTATATTTTGGACGTTTTCTAAATTATTGTTTATATCATTATTTCCATTGGGGATTTCTAATATTTCTTCACAAAAACCATATTTTATCATTTTATTTCTTGTATGAGTTTCAATTTTCGAAAAAAGGTTGTAATACATAAATCTATTTCTTTCGAACCATTTATTTAATTCGTTTGATTCCAACAAATTGTTTTTACTTATGCTTTTAATTTCATGATACATTGTCTTTTCCATTTCGTCGGAAAATTCTATATTATCTATAAATTTTATAATAGTTTTTCTTTTTCCAAATATTGTTTTTGTATGATTAAATTCGACTTTTTTGTCTTTTATCCAAGATAAAATAAGTGCCCCGATCAAATTAGTTTCATAATTAACTATTCCAGTTTTTTTTGCAATATCAGCTATAATAAATAAATCTTTATTACAAGGAATCTCTCTAAAATATTCAACATTTTTGAATAATTCTTGCATTTTTTTTATTCCCGCCTCATCAACATTCCTTGAATAGGATATATTAGTACCATACGTAACGTTATTTTTGTTGCTATTGCTTATGTTTTCAAAGTCTCCATCAAAATTATTCATAATATAATCTCCTTCTAAAAAAATAATCAAATAAGTAATATTATTCTTTATTGTTATTTAGCATTTTATATGGTTTTAAATAATCATCTTCTTTTTCATATATTGCAAGCAACAAATCATCATGATAAATTGCTACAAATTTCTTTATTTCATAAATGTCTTTAATCTTATTACCATTTATTACTTTTCTATATTCAATATCATCTACATATATTTTATCATAATTGCAAAAGAAATCATTCAAAGATATAATTTTATATTTATTATTTTCAATATCTTGTATAGTAAAACTGTTTTTTAAATTAAAATCTCCTTGTTTTGTTCTTATTAAAGAAGTCATAGTAGCATATGTATTTAATTCTCTACCAATATCTCTTATTAAACTTCTAATATATGTTCCTTTTGATACTTTGCATCTTAATTTTATTTCATCAGAATATTCTAACAGTTCCAATTCATATATATTTATTTCTCTTTTTGGTAATTCTATATCTATATTATTTCTAGCATATTCATATAACTTTTTTCCATCTATTTTAATAGCGCTATATTTAGGAACCTCTTGAATTACTTTACCTTTATATTTTTTTAATACTTCTAATAATACTTCTTTATTTACTTGATTATTAGATTCAAATAATTTATTACCAGTTATATCTAGAGTATCTGTTTCCATACCAAACTTAAAAGTTACTATATATTCTTTATTATAGCCCGTAATAAGTTCAGATATTTTAGTAGCATTACCTATTGTTAATACTAATAAACCAGTAGCAATTGGATCTAATGTACCAGTATGACCAATTTTTTTAGTATTTAATATTTTAGATACTTTATTTACTACATCTCTACTAGTATAATCTATTGGTTTATTTATTAGTAATATTCCATTCATTTTGTATCCTTTTTAAGCATATCAATTTTTTTAATGTTCTTATCAAAATTAATGACAATTGTTGTATTAGCGTATAATTGAATTATTGTTGTAATTCCCCATATAATTAAAAATGGTATAAACATACTTTCATCAATTAAAAATATTAATCCCATTACTATCGTAACAAATATAAAAGGAGTTTTAAACTTACCCATTTTAGTTGATTCTTTCCAACAATTAATTTTATAAGATTTATATGAAACAATTATTGAAAATATAAATTCTATTATAATTAATACAATTAAATATTTATTTCCAGATATTATTAATGCAGTAGCTGACAAAAAAGTAAATAATTTATCTGATAATTGATCTAATTTTGCTCCCAATATACTTTGAGCTTTTAATTTTCTTGCTAAATAACCATCAAAAAAATCTGTAAGAGCTGCGCTAATTAATAATATTATTCCAAGTATATAATTTTTTTCAATTATTACAACAAATGAAATTATTGTTAATAATATTCTTAATGAAGTAATAATATTTGGAATATTTTTTTTCATATATATCACCTACTTATAATATATCATAAAAAAAGATAGTATAACTATCTTTTTACATCATTTATCTCTTTAATTTTGTCTTCAATTTTTTTAGCATATTCAATAGATTCATCATATATAAATTCTAATTCTGGTAATACTCTCAAAGGTAGTTTTCTTTTATATAATTCTGATTTAATAAATCCCTTGCTTTTATTTAATTCTTTTATTGTATCTTTATTGTCATTCAAATTAATACAATATACTTTTGCATATTCATAATCTGAAGATAAATTAACTGAAGTAACTGAAGTTCCTTGAATCACTTTATCTCTAACCTTATTATATAAAATATCATTTATTTCTTTCATAAGAAAAGAAGCAATTCTTTCTCCTTTTATTTTCATTTTCTTTTAACCTCAACCATTTCATATGCTTCAATTATATCCCCTTCTTTTAAGTCATTGAAGTTATTCAAAGTAATACCACAGTCAAAACCTTGTTTTATTTCCTTAACCGTTTCTTTTTCTCTTTGAATAGCACTTATATTTCCATCATATATAATATCATCTTTTCTTTTTACTCTTACTTTTGAACTAGATTTTATTATTCCATCTTTTACTCCACATCCAGCAATAGTACCTACTTTTGAGAAAGTAAATAATTTTTTTATTTCTGCATGCCCTGTAATAGATTCTTCAAATATAGGATCTAACATGTTTTTTAAAGATAATTCTAAATCTTCAATTACTTTATATATAATATTGTATTCTTTTATTTCTATCTTCTTTTCTTTAGCCATCTCTAAAGTATTAATAGAAGTTTTAATATTAAAACCAATTATTATAGAGTTTGTTGCACTCGCTAAAATAACATCACTTTCTGTTATAGGACCAGTTGCACTTCTTACAACATTTATTTTAATTCCTTCAATATTAATTTTTTCTAATGAATGTTTTACTGCTTCTTCAGAACCTTTTACATCAGCTTTAATAATTAAATTAATTTCTTTTTTATTATTATCTATAGCATTAAATAAATCTTCAATAGATTTTTCATCTTGATGAAAAGATTTGAATCTAGCTTTTTCATTTCTTGTTTCTCCAATAACTTTAGCTTGTTTATCAGTTTCAAAAGCCATAAATTTATCACCAGCTGTAGGCATTCCATTTAATCCAGTTATTTTTACAGGAGAACTTGGTAGGGCTTCAACTATACTTTTACCTAAATCATCTTTTAATGTTCTTACTTTTCCATAAGTTGATCCCACTACAATAGGGTCTCCCAATCTAAGTGTTCCATTTTGTACTAATATAGTTACTGAAGGTCCAAGATTTTTATCTAAGTTAGCTTCAACTACAGTACCAAGAGCATATCTATTTTTATTCGCTTTTAATTCTTCCATTTCAGAAATCAATAAAATGTTTTCTAATAATTTATCTATGCCAGTTCCTTTTAATGCTGATACATTTACAAAAGAAGTATCTCCTCCCCATATATCAGGAGATAATCCATATTCTGATAATTCTTTCATAACTTTTTCTGGATTTGAATTTGGTTTATCTATTTTATTAACCGCTACAATTATAGGTACTTTAGCTGCTTTAGCATGATCAATTGCTTCTTTAGTTTGAGGCATAACCCCATCATCAGCAGCTACAACTATTATTACTATATCAGTAATAGATGCTCCTCTTGCTCTCATTTCAGTAAAAGCAGCATGACCTGGAGTATCTATAAATGTTATTTTTTTATTATTAAATGTTATTTGATAAGCTCCAATATGTTGAGTAATCCCACCTACTTCTCCTGATACAACATTTGTTTTTCTAATAGTATCCAATAATGTTGTTTTTCCATGATCAACATGTCCCATAATAGTTACTACCGGAGGTCTTTCTTCTAAGTCTTCTTTTATATCAGATATTTCTAATTTTTCAAAATTAGATTCATCTTGAGTTTCTTCTTTCTTTAAGTCTTTATCATAATCTACCATTACTAATTCAGCATCTTCAAAAGATACTAAAGAATTAACATTTAACATTGCTCCAATACTCATAAATTTCTTTATTAAAGTAATAGGATTTTCTTGTAGTTGTTCCGCTAAAGATGATAATGTCATACCTTCTTTATAAACAATAATATTGTCTTGTTTATTTGGAATATTAGATATTAATTTTTCTTTGTTTTTATACATTTCTTTTCTTTTAGCGCTATAATCTTCAGTACTTGAATAATCTTTTTTTGTAAATTTTTCTAATTTTATAGTATCATCAATCTTTTTATTAGCTAATTCTTCAACAATTTCCTCTACGATATCCTCTTCTTCATCAAAATTTAGATTGTTATCTAAATCTATAATGTTTTCCTCTGTTAGTTCATCATTTTCATTGAATGCTGAAATACCAAGTTCTATACACTTGTCTAGTACTTCATTTATACTTTTTTTTACATCTACTGCGTAATCTTTTACGGTCATCATAGAGTATCACCTCTTTCTTTAATCTATCATTTCTTTTAATTCTGCATATATTTCTTTTGGTATTTCTGCTTGTAAAGCTCTAGATAATTGATTTTCTTTTGAGGCTTTTTCAATAACATTAATATCCTTTTTAATATATGCTCCTCTTCCATTTAATTTTCCAGTAACATCTACTTTTATTCCTTCATTAGTTCTTACTACTCTAATTAATTCTCTTTTAGGAAGTTTTTCTTTAGTTATTACACAACTTCTTAAAGGTATTTTCTTTTCTTTCATAAATCCCTCTATTCAAATTTAATATTTATTCCATCTTTTCTCATATCTTCTGGTGTTTTAACATCAATTCTATATTTTGTTAAACGAGCCGCAAGTCTTACATTTTGTCCTCTTTTACCAATTGCTAATGATAATTGTTCTCCTTCTGCAATAGCTATAGCTTGATTTTCATCAGGATTTAATATTAACACATTAACTTCTTTTGCGGGAGATAATGCATTTTTAATAAATGTAACTGGATCTTTATCATATAATACTATATCTATTTTTTCTCCATTTAATTCTTTTGTAATTCTATTTATTCTAGAACCTTTTTCTCCAATACATGCTCCAATTGCATCTACTTTAGAATTATTTGATGAGACTGATATTTTACTTCTACTTCCAGCTTCTCTCGCTACTCCATGTAATTCTACTATTCCTTCTTTTAATTCTGGTATTTCTAACTCTAATAATCTTTTTACAAATCCATAATGTATTCTAGAAAGCAATATTAAAGGCCCTTTTCCAGAATCATCTATCTTTGTTACATATACTTTTAAACTAGAACCTATATTTATAGTTTCTCCTGGAATGATTTCCGTTTTTGGAAGAATACCATGTGCTCTACCTAAATCTACATAATAATTTGCGCCATCTTCTCTTGATACTTGACCAATTAATAATTCATCTTGCTTTCCATTAAATTCCTCAATAATACTAGTTCTTTCTGCTTCTCTAATTTTTTGAATTACTACTTGTTTAGCAGTCGAAGTTGCTACTCTTCCAAAATCTTTTGGTGTAACTTCTTCTTGAAAAGATTCTCCAACTTTTATATCAGGAACTTTTGTTTTTGCTTCTTTTAAAGTAATATATGAATCTTTTAATTCATCTTCTTCATTATCTGGTATTGATTTAACAACATTGAATACTCTATATACTTTAATATCTCCTGTATCTCTATTTAAATCAACTTTAACATTTGTTTTTGAATCAAAATTTTTCTTGTATGCAGATGCAAGCGCTAACTCCATTGCTTCAAAAATTATTTCTCTCGAAATTCCCTTTTCTTTTGATACTACATCAACTGCATTAATAAATTCTTTTCCGTCCATTGTTATCCTCTCTCCTTTGAACAAACATCTAAAATGTATGCTTCTTTAATTAAATCCTCTTTATCCAATATTGGATTAATTATTTTTGTTACTTCAACACAATCTTTAGAAGTTATATATCCTTCTTTATCTATTATTACTCTTAAATAATTCGCACCATCTTCTTTTAAATATTCTATATTATCTAAAATAATATTATTTTTTTCTAATTCTTTTATTATTAAATTTTTTATTTTGTTTTCCATATTCCTCCTAACCCATATAAAAAGTGGGTCTTATGATCCACTTCCCTGTTGACATTGACATTATACCACATTAAAAATAAAAATAAAAGATTAATATCCATCTTTTTTTGTTATAATTGTTATGGAGGAAACATGAATAAATCTTACAAACATTTTTTATTTTTTGTTTTTAGCATTTTTTATCCTTATATTATGTATATAATATTAGAAACTTTTATTAAAAACATATCAATACCTATTAATGCTTTTATAATGTTAACTGATATTTTATTTATATTAATAATATATTTTGTATATAAAAAGGATATTATTTTAGAATGGAATATATTTAAGAAAGATTGGATTAATATTATAAAAAATAATGCAAGGTATTGGGGTTATGGATTAATAGCAATGAGTTTTTTTAATCTATTAATTACTTTTTTTATTGCAAAAGATATTTCTGAAAATGAGAAATTAGTTAGAGAATTGTTAGAACAAATGCCTATTTTTATGATAATTTCTACTGTCATAGTAGCTCCAATTACAGAAGAAATGATATATAGAAAATCAATAAAAGGCTTTATTAATAATAAATATTTTTATATGGTGATGAGTGGATTAATATTTGGATTAGCACATGTTATTAATTCTTTTAAAGATGTAACAGATTTTCTCTTTATATTGCCTTATGGAGCTTTAGGCTTTGTATTTGCGTATATTTATGATAAAACTAAAACAATATTTGCGCCTATTTCATTTCACTTAATTCATAATTTAATAATGGTAACATTAAGTATGTTGTTATCTTTAATTGGTTAATAATATGGAAGAAAATAAAAAGAAAATAAAATTTAAAATTATAGGATTTATATTTATAGGAATTACTTTAATAATTACTTATGGTTTTGTTTTGGGTATAAAAGGTTTAAAAATAAAAGAATATAACGTAATTGATAAAAATTTACCTATTTCTTTTTATGGATTAAAAGTTGTTCATTTTTCAGATTTGCATTATGGAAGAATAGTAAAAGAAAAAAACTTAATAAAAATTATAGAAGAAATTAATAATTTAGAAGGAGACATTGTAATATTTACTGGAGATTTAATAGATAGAGATACAAAAATAAATTCTACTATTAAAAATGTTCTAATAGATAATTTGTCTAAAATTAAATCTACATATGGAAATTATTTTGTTGGTGGAAATCACGATTTAGTAAAAAAAGATTTTTATGAAATAATGGAAACAAGTAATTTTAATAATTTAGAAAACAATAACGATATCATTTATAAAGATGATGATTCAATTTACTTAACTGGAATACCATCTAGTGTAGAAAAAAATATTACTTTCAATCTAAATAAAGAGCTTCCTAAATACAAAATACTATTGATGCATGAACCAGATAATATGAAATACATTAGTAAATATAATATGAACCTAGTACTTGCGGGGCATTCTCATAATGGTCAAGTAAGATTACCAATAATAGGAAAAATAATTACTCCAAAAGGCGCAAAAATATATTATGATGAATATTATAAAGTAAATAATACAAATTTCTATATTTCATCAGGATTAGGAA
>JAAYGD010000073.1 GCA_012727915.1 Mycoplasmatota bacterium
GTTGAAAATTTTACAAGAAGATTTGCTGAATCAGCAGCATTTAATAAAGATTATAATATAGTAATACATGATGTTGTTGAAGAACCTCCAAAAGTAAGTTTAAGTATTGTTACAAATGCAGTTGATATGAAAGGCGAAAAATATAACGTAGTTCAAAAGATTGATTCTATATATGAGGCCATATACAAAAGAAATATGTTATATGATGAGAAGTATTTTGAAGATTATGAAAATATAATTGGAAAACCAGGTACAGTTCCAGAAGAAATATATAAAGATGGAAAATGCCCAAATGCAAATAGTGGAATAGATGAATGTATATCAGGAGATTTGCAATTTTTAGGATGGGAAACAATCCCGGCCTTTAATGATCAATTATGCCCTCAAGATTTAGTTAAGTTAAGACCAGAAGATAGAGATGCAGAATATAGAGAATGTGTATGTGGAAAATGGGATTTGCCTAAAAAAGAAATAGTAAATAGTGGAAATCCAGTTATTGGTGGAGGAAAAGCAGTATATACTTGGAAATTTAATAAAAATGGCCCTGTTAATAATATAGATACAAGTATAAAATCAGAAGTAGTTGCAGGTGTGTGCACAAGAGGTTTAAATTTATTAATAAAAGATGATTTGCCAGGGACCTTAATGGGAGGAATTGAATGTCCTCCAGAAGGAATATTTTTGGTAAAAGGCCAAACGCAAAGAATATATCCTAGATATATTCCAAAAGAATCAATTAATAGAAAACTAACTTGGGAAAAGAGTAATGAAGGTATTTCGATTGTTCAACAAGTAGGATCAATATATTATCCTAACAAAGATTATGTAGATGTTACAGGAAAATATGAGGGAGAATCTGTAGTTAAGTCTACAACAAGCAATGGAATTTCAGCAACTTGTAAGGTAACTGTTTATGATGTTGATAAATTACTCACATGTCCTCCTGGAGGGGTAACAATACCTTCTGGAGCACATGGAATGGCAATTCTACAAAATAATGTTTCTGTTCCAGGGATGACTTATAGCATAAGTAATTCTAATATTGCAAAAATAAATCAAAATGGAAAAATTATTACAACTGCAAATTTAAATGCAGAAGCAAATATAACTTATACTATCTCTGTTGGAGGTAAATCAGTAAATTGTCCATTAAAAGTAACTGCATCAAATGATAAAGTGGCTACTATTTATCCAAGTGGAAGTAATAGTTGTACTGTCGGTTCTATTCAAAGAAAAAAATGGAATATTAATCCTTCTCGAGTTTGCGCTTTTCATATTGAATTCAGTGAAGCAACCTTTATGGCTTTAGCTTTGAGTGGCTCAAATTTAGAAATTAGAAAATGCAGCGTAAATACTCCTTTCGAAAGTTGCGGAAGTGGGGTTTGGGATTCAACACAATCGATACCTTTGAGCGTGTCTTCTGGAAAAAATTTTATAGTTACGAAAAGTATTTCCAATTATAATAAATCAAGTGGTAACTACAATATATCTGTTCAAGTTCGAGTTAATCACGTTGGATGGCAACCCGATTTAATTGCGAGAAATTGTAGATCAATGAATCTCTATGAAACTTTTAATTATGAAGTTAGTGGAAAGGCTCTTTCTAATGAGACTGAATATTGTCAAAATTTGAAGTTGGACGATTCTTTATTAACAAGGTCAATGGAAGGAGCAGCAATGAGTTGTGATGCGCCTATTCCTGGATTTAAACCGTCAAGCGCATCATTAAGTTTTGCATCACTTGAGGGAGATAAAGTTATTTGGGAAAAACGAGCAGGAGGAGAATTAATTAATTTAAATAAAACTACAGGCAAAGATATTACAATGACAGCAGTAAAAGGATTGGGTGGCGGAGATGTTACATTAATGGCAACAGTAAGGGATAAAAACAATACAAAGGTTTTTGAAAAAACTTGTGATTTTACAGTAAGTGTTGATGCATGTAGTGTCCTATCGTTAACTTCTAGTAAATCATGCATAAAAACAGATCAAAGTGCATGGTTTTCAGTGTCAGATGGTTCTAGTTCTTTTTTAGGAAATTCAATTTGGACTTGGAATAGCAATTATTTAAATCCAAAGTATTTTAGCGATGTGACATCAACAGATAATGTAATGCATTTTGTAGCTAAAGATGTTGGTACTGCTACTACTTCTGTTTCGGTTAGAAGACAAGCGAAATGTATTACTTCAGGAAATTATGTGAGTGATTCTGTAACTATAGATATTCATCCTAAGGGAGATTATTATTGCCCGAGTGAAAACTATCCGGTTTTAATATCAAATAATAGATGTACCAATTTATTTAATATGGAACGCAGTGGAAAACCTCCAACTTGTAGTTCGAATCAAGTGTCTTATGATGGTAAATGTTATAATCAAAGTGATATGCCTGATGCAGCCTATATTCCTCCAAAATGTCCGAGTGGCAGCACACTAATGTGTGCAGGCGGAAGTTCACAAGGATGTAGCAGTTACTTTTGTGGAACCACAGAAAAAAGTAAAGTGTGTCCAAATTATACTTTGAGTGGGACTTGTTATAAATCAAGAAACAGTGTTTCTTTACAAGAATGTAGGGCTGATGGAGGGACGTTTAGCAATAAATATTGTTATTTCGATAAACAACCAAGTAGTGTGAAAGTTTGCCCGAGTGGTACAACAAAGTCAGCTGATGGAAAAAAATGTTATAATACTGTTGAAATAGACGACGCTTATTATGAATGTAAAAAAGGTTACCAGACGGGATACATGATTTATAATAAATGCATATTTAATACCACACCATCGGTTGAAGCTTTAGATTGTACAAAATATGGTGCAAATTATGGATATGACACAGTGTCTAAACAGTGTCTTCCAGGGATTCCAGCAGTCCCTAATAACTGTTAATATGAAAGGAAAAAACAAATGAATATAAAAAAAATTATTTTTATAATATTTTTATTTCTTATAATTAATAATGTTAGCGCTCAGGAATTAGATAAAATTAAGATTGATTCATTTAAAACAAATATTGCTGTTTCTGAAGAAGGAAAATACTACATATCTGAAGAATATGATTATTCTATTAAATTTGGGGCAGAACCCAGTGAAAGATATTTTTATAAATTGTTGAAAAACAACTATGATTATAGTTACGGTAATAAAATGTATAAACATTTACCAGATTATGATATTACAGACATCCAAACCGAACTTGGAAGTGGAATGAACCAAACAGAAAATGGATTATTACTATATTTTGGAAAAAGCGAAAAGCTTCTAAATGAAAAAGGTAATATACAGTTAGATTATGTTGCTACTTTTGATGAGAAAGAAAAAGATGTATATTCATATGTAATAAGCGATAATCAATATGAAACAGATAAGATTTATTTTTTGATAATGTTTCCTTTCGAATTAAACAACAAAGTTATTGAATTTTCTTTAAATAATAAAGATTTTACTTCAAAAATATATCAGCTTGAATATAATATTAAAGACTTAATATTTATCGAAGGAACATATGTTCATAAACTCAAAGAGAACGAAACGCTTTCTTTTCGAGTTGCATCACAAAATTCTCGAGAGTCAATTGAAAAAAGTATTAATTGGGTACTTATAATTATAATATTTATTGTTATATTTCCGATATTTATATTAATAACAAAAAGAAAATTGACAAAAAGAAATATTTGAGTATAATAATTTCAATTAAAAAAAAGGGGGTGTAGTATTATGAGTAATAAAAAATTGATTTCTTATTTAACTGCTATGCTTATGATGATTTCACGCGGAATTACACCAATTAAAGCAGATACGATTTTACCGAACATTTCTGATGATTATATAAGCCAAGATATTAAAGATAATAGAGCGGCATTGTTGCCAATTTATTCTTTATTAAATATGACAAAAGAACAAGGTCAACAAAAATTTAAATTACGAGATTTTAATCTGGCTAGTTTTTTGTTTAACGACGGATCGCTAATTACAATTCCATCTTTAGAAATAAGTTATAATATTATTGATGATAAAGATAAAAATACAGAAGATAATATAATTAATTTAAAATATGGAATCTCAATACTAAGATCTGATTTTAAAAAATTAATAAACAATGACGAGATATATGATAGATTTTCAAATTTAGATTTAGCTTATTTATCGTTAGAACCTGCTTCGAAAAGAGTAATGATAATTGAACCGCTTACTTCCGAAAATCATTTAAATCCAGATTTTTTCAAAAGAATATTTATAAATAATCCAGAATTAGAAGTATCAAAAATAAAGGAATATAGGTTTGAAGAATATTTGTCAAAGTACTTACGTATTAAAGATTTAAAACAAGTTGGAATAAATCCAGAAGATTTTGAAGAGGAAATAACTTTGGAAGAGTTTAGAGACAAATATTACTTAAAGTTTGTAAAAGAAATAGATTTGCCTATAGAACATAATTCAACATACCCAAATCCTTCAATTCCTAAATTAAAGCAAGAATTTTTAGATTTGGATTTATCTACACAAAAAGAAATAGTATTAGCGGAAGTGGCAAGCGGCAGAGACACAGAAAAGATATTAATATGCAGATATGAATCAAACAAATGTTATGATTTTTTTACTGACGAAGAAATAGAATTTGAAAACAATTCTTCGAAATTAAAAAGTGATGGGTTAGATGGACAATTAACAAAAGGAGTTTTTATGCTCTTAAATATTGAGTTTTGGAAACCCAGATCAATTGATTTAAATATCGGTATAAGAGAAGGAAGAGAATATTTATATCAATTATTAGGTGCTGCTAAACAAATGAAAACTATTGAGGATTTAATAATAGCATACCAAAAAATTCCATTAGAATATCAAATTGATTATAGTTACTTTGATTTTACTAATAGTCCTAATGTTGAACAAACTGATAAGTCAAGCAAAGTTGTTGATGAAAAAGGAAATTTCGTTGCAGATCTTGATAATATGACTGTAAGACCTAAAGTTAAAGCATTAAATAAAGAAAGTTAACAGATACTTATATTAAATAGTATGATGATATTAAAAAAGATTAATTATTTAATCTTTTTTTATTATTATGATATAATTTATTTATACTATGTGGAGGTTTAAATATGTATAAAAAAATATTAAAAACGTTTATATTTACTTTAATAA
>JAAYGD010000074.1 GCA_012727915.1 Mycoplasmatota bacterium
ATATAAATTTTTTCACCTATAGCATAATAATCATTAATATTAGAAAACACCATTATGCATCCTCCGTTCTGTATAATTAAGATATGTTTGTTTTTTTAACAATATCTAGTCTATTATTTTCTTTTATAAGCATTAAAATACATTCTTTTTCATATCCATAATCGCTTTCATATTCCCAATTTAAAAATAATTTATATGATTGATATTCTTTTTCTTTATATTCAAAGGTTGTTTCTTCAATACTAATTACATTTACTTTTTTTACTAATGGTAATTCTTTCATATTAGGATTCAAATATTTATATATAGTATCAGAAGCTTTTAAACTAAAATTATCTTTAAATTCTGAATATATAAATTGAACTCCTCCAACATCATAAGAAGATGTTTTATTTTTCAAACTATAAAAATCAATAATAAATAATTTTGAAATACTTTTTGCGTATTCTTCATAATTAATATCATCCTTATCTAAAATGTTTTTTAAAGTAATAAACTCAGTTTTAAATAATTCAATATCACTTTCTACTTGAATATAATTAAAATTCTTTATTTCATTTTCAATTACTACTTCTTTTTCTTTTTTATTAAAAAAGAAATTAAATATAACAACAAAAATAGTAATTAAAATTATTACTAATAAAAATATCTTAGTTATTTTTTCGGTTATTTTTAATTTATCAATCATTTATTAGCCTCACTAATATCCTTAGTTTTTTTAATATAATCGCATACAACAATATCATTTGAAATATTTAATAATTCTTCAGCTTTTTCTTTATTCATAGTAATATAATCATCACTAATAACTTCTTTTTCTAAAGGCAAATATTCTTCCTTTTGATTATTATAATACATTTTATCTGTTAACCAATTTCCGTTTTGGAATACAACAATATTTTCTTTTAAATTAAAAATATCATTACCAAGAGAATATTCATTATAAAAGTCAAACATATTACCTAAAGTAGGAAGAACATCTACCATTCCCATTACTGTTTTAACTTCTTTTTTAAAAGAATTATTTTTTGTCCATATAATTAAAGGAACTTTTCTATTTAACTCATATGAATAATAATCAAATTCTTTATAATTCGGATCATTTTTATCTAAAATCGAATCCGATAATGGGTTATAATTATAAAACCTATCATATTCGTTTTTTAACAATCTTGCATCATGATCACCATATATTAATAAGACTGTATCTTCTAATAAACCCGCTTCATCTAAACCTTTAATAAATTCTCCAATAGCAGAATCCGCATAATGAGAAGATTTTATATAATTTCCTAATTTATTGTTTTCTAAGTAAGGAACGGTTCTCTTCTCTAACTCTCCATATTCATTTTCAACTTCTATCTCCATAGATAAATCAAATTCACCATATTTTTCCAATTCCATAAATGGAGTATGATTACTTAATGTTATCATATTAGCATAAAAATTAGCATTATTTAAACTAATTTCTTTAATTAAAGGTATTGATTGTCTAAAAAAAGATTTATCAGATAAACCTAAACCTATATTTTCATCAAGTTCATAATATGATTCATGAAAAAACTTGTTATATCCTAATTTTTCATGCATTACTATTCTATTCCAAAATGTTCCAATATTTCCATGCATACTGAAAGAATAATAACCTTTTTCATTAAGCATTTTAGGTAATGTTTTATACTCTCTATCCCAATAACTAACAAAAATAGTTCCACTCTTTACTGGCAAAAGTGAAGTAGATAAAGTGAATTCTGTATCACTACTAGTACCAACACCAACTTGAGAATAAAAATTAGAAAAATATATTCCTTCTTTTGATAGTTTATTTAAATTAGGAGTTACTTCTACACCGTTAAATTCTAAATCTAATAAAAATTGTTGAATACTTTCAGCGTGTATTGCAATTAAATTTTTACCTTTAAATATATTAGTAAACTCATTATTAATTTTTTTATTATCTCTTTCTTCATAATAAGCTTCAACTTTTCTTATAGATTGTTCACAGCCAAACATATTATTAATATTTGGTTCAAAACTTCTTATAATATCATTAGCTTGATATATGTATATTCCAAATTTACTTACTATGTATTCTTTGCTCCATTGTTCTGATAAACTATTAATATTAACTCCGAATATTAATATATAAGATACTAATACAAAAGTAGATAAAGACATACACGAATAAAATGTTTTTTTATTAATTTTATTTTCTTTGTTTTTTTTATCTCTTAATAATAAACAAAGCACAAATGAAGGCCATATATATATCAAATCTTTATATTGAAAAACACTATCCTTTATTGCGTCCTTTACATCAGATAATTGAAACATTATACTAATTAAAGAAACAGATAAAAAAGAAGAATAAAATGTATAATAAATGCTATTAGCAACTGTAATAATAATAGATAAAATTAAAATAATACTATAATAGATATTTCTTTTTTTATTTTCTAATAAAAAACCAAAAGAACACAATAACAAAATAAAGCCAAAAGTACCAAAAAACGGTTTCAAATTAAGTATATTACCAATCGTAAAAGCTCTTAACAAAAAATCATTAATCAAAGCACTAATTAAAGTCAAAAAAAACAATTTATTATCCAATAAATCTTTTTTACTAATTTTAATTTTACTTAGTATTTTTTTGATTTTCATTTTCCCCTCTTTTTTCTTCATTCATTCTTTTTGAATTATTTACGTTAATGATTAATCCAATTATAAATATGGAAGATATAAAATATAACCACATAAGTAATATAATTATATTAGATAAACTACCATATAATATATCATATCTATGAGTCAAAGATATATATAATGAGTATATTATAGTAACTATAATTAATAATATTGTAGTAAATAAAGATCCCCAACTTACACTTTTACTTTTTATATTTTCATTAGGTGCCAAAGTATATATAATTTTAATTATAAAATATATTACAAAGAATGAAATCGGAAATTTTATTATTTTATATATCATTTCTATTCCATTAGACATATTATCAAAAGGTTCTAACTCTATTATCAAATTCATAATAGAATTCCCCCATCCTAATACAATAAACATAAATATAACTAATACAACCATCAAAAATGCCATTAAAATTGATTTTATTCTATTTTTTATTTTAGAAATAAATGAATCTTCAACTATACCATATAATACATTTGCAATTCTTATAACTGAATACATTCCATTTGAAGATATAGAAATTGCTAATAAAGTAAATATTACTCCATCAAAGTATATACCATCTCTACTAAGAAATCTGTTTAATATTTCACCAGTTTCTCCAGGAAATGTACTTATAATAAAATTTCTTAAAACTTCGATTGATATTGATAAATTATACGCTATTAAACCAATTAATGATAGCATAGGAATAAAAGACAAAACAAAAGAAAAAGACAAATGACCAGGTAACATTGATACTACTGGTCTTTTTAATGTATCCCCTATTTCTTTTATAAAAAGTTTTGTCTTTTCCATACATTCCTCTACACATCAAGTGGTCTATTTTCTTTATTAGTTAGCATATCTAAAGTAGCTTCATTTATTGCATCTTCAATTTCTTTAATATCATCATTAATAGTACTATAACCCAATGTAGCACCATGTTCATATGGAAGATCTCTAAACAATCTTTGTAACTTTCTAACATAATCTAAAACATATGTCTTATCATATCCTACCATATATACTAAAAACTCATTTCCATCAGTTCTTATTATTTCGGATTTTTCTATTTGATTACTTATCAATATATTGGCAGCAGCTTTAATTAATCTGTCTCCTTCTTTATAACCAAAATTGTTGTTTACATCCTTTAATCTATTTAAATCAATAATAATTATAGTTTTAGGGAATGTTTTTGAGTCATCCCATTTTTCTACATTCTCTATTAAATAATTTCTATTTTTTAAAGAAGTTAAAGCATCTATATATTTAGTATTTCCGTATTTATTAATCTTTACATTAGTTCTCTTTTTAAATAATAATATAAATGAAAGAATAATTACTATACCTAACAAAATATATTGAGTATCACTAATATCTGATAAAAAATTAGCTTTTAATAATTTAGTCATTCCTTGATTAATTAAAGATTTATGATTAGAATTCATCAAATAAAATTGAAATATTTTTGAAAAAGTATCATTAATTTCATCATTATTAACTCCATAATTGTATTTAATATCAGATACTCCTTCATATGTAATATAATAATCTTTTAATTTAGTACTTTTATAAAAATTATATATATTTAAATCTAACATTACTAGAGGATCTTTATTCTTTAATAAATTATTTATTCTAGTATAAGTCTTTACTTCAGCTCCACTATTCTTATTAGTATAATTTGCTAATTCTGTATCTTTTAATGTATATATTGTTTTACCTCTCAACGAAGGAAAAGAATCAATAGTAATATTATTTTCAATATGAGACAATATTACATAATTACTTGAATATACCGGCATAGAATATCTAACGTTTTTTATACCATCATAACTATAATAATTAAAATAAATATCAACTTTATTTTTATTAAATGCATCTTCCAAATCCTTAATATTATTATATTTTTTATAGTTAATTTTAGCTCCTGAAAATTCCTCAAATCCTTTTAAAAATTCATTGTTAAGCCCTTGATGATTTCCTGCTTTTTCAATATCATATGGTAAATTATCTACATAACCATATATATATACTCTACTCTTAAAATCTGAAATCTTTTTTTCATCTATTTTGCTTAATTCAAAATAATACTTATTTAATTCCTCTGTATACAATTTATCATAATTAATAATTATCCATTCTTTAAGTTTCTTTGTAATTATCGAATTTAATTCTTTGTTCCCATCTAAATCAAATACATAAGAATTATATAAAGCACTTAAATTATATACTACAAAATAATTACTACTGATTATTTTACCTAAATATTGAGTTCTTGGTATTACTATATAATCTACTTCTCCACTATCAAATTTAGAAAATAATGATATTATATCGTCATTTGAAACAAAAGTTAATGATGAATCCGTTTCTAAATACTTAGATACTTCATCAAGATTATCTTTTAACACACCTATTTTTCTATCGCTTAACAAGTTAAAATTACTTATCTTTTCTTCAATTTTACCTAATAACACATAATTATCTTCATACAATAAAATATGATTATCCTTCAAATCTTCATTTTCAGATAATATTCTAAAAGATAAGTCATATGTAGAAGTACTATCATTTGATAATTTATTCAAATCCAACCCAGTTGTTTGTTCAAAATAATCTAAAAAAGTTAAAATAATACCTTCGCCTTCATTTGCAAATATTGGGATATCATTAACTATACTTATATCTATAACCTTATTTTTATTGTTTTCAATCCATCTTTTTTCATTTAAAGTTAAATCAAAATTTTCTTCTTTTTTTCTAAATAAAAAAGATATTAATAAAAAAATTATTATTAATAGAGAAAATACACCTATTATAATAAGTTTCTTTTTATTCTTCTTCTGCTTCTGCTTCATCTAATACCTCACTATATTCACTCCACACTATTACTTCTGAAGTGGCATTTTTATATCCAATCATAGTATATTTTAATATTTCGTTTTTTACAAAAAATTGAATATCATAAAAAACTTTTTCATCTTCTTTAAAGTTCTCTAAACTTTTCAAAAAGTTTTCTTTAGCTAATTCAATTGTTAATGATTCATTAGCATTAATAATTAAGTTAATAATTTTTCCTTTTATATCAATATTTATTGATTGAATATTTTCATCTCCTTGATAAATACTTAATATTTCGTTTTTTCTAGTTGAATCAATAGTTACATTCTCTATTCCATCTAATCTACTACCATATGCCGATTTATAATCATCTGGATAAAGAAAATTCTTTAAAAACAAGAAAGAAATTATTCCCATAATTAAAAATACACCAATATATATAAACACTTTATATTTCTTATAAAAAGCTTTCATCAATAATCACCTCAAACTATCATAATTATACTACAAAGACAACTTATGTTCAAATCATTTTATTAATACTTCTTTTATTAATTCCAAGGAAATAATAGGATCTGCATTACCGTTTGTTTCCTTCATAACTTGACCCATTATATATTTTTCTAGCTTAATTTTATTATCTAAATTAGAATTAATAAAATTACTATTATTATTAATAATATTATTTATTAAAAGATTCAATTCTTCTTTATTAGTTATTTTTATTAATCCCTCTTCTTTTACTATAACATCAATATCTTTACCAGTTTCTAATATCTTTTGTATTATTACCTTTGACATTTTAGAAGATATTTCATCATTTTTTATTTTGTTTACTAATCTATTAAGAATACTTGGGTTTATATATGTATTATAAATTGAAACCCCTGTTTTATTTAAATAAGACAAGATATCACCGGTCAATAAATTAGATGAAATAATAGGATCAGCTCCTAAAGAAATGGTTTCATTTAAAAATCCATTTAATTCCTTATTACTAATTAAGGCATTTATTCCTATATCGTTTATTCCATAACTTCTATATTTTTCTCTTAATTCATCTGGTAATACTAGCAATTGAATAGAATTAATCCAAGCATCATCAATATGAACTCTAGGAATATCCGGTTCCGGAAAATATCTATAATCATTTTTTGTTTCCTTAGTTCTCATCAATATCGTAGAATTAGCTTTCTCATCATATTTTCTGGTTTGCTCTACAATTAATTCATTATTATCAAATAATATTGATTGTCTTTCTATTTCAGAAAGAATTGCTAATTTAATACTATTTATTGATCCAACATTCTTTATTTCTACTTTATGACCTAATTTATCATATTCTTCTTTTCTAATTGATACATTAACATCACATCTCATACTACCTTCTTCAATCTTAACATCACTTATATCTGAATAGGATAATATTTCTCTCAATTTTTCTACATATAAAACAGCTTCTATTTCATTACTTATATTGGGTTTAGATACTATTTCTATTAAAGGAATTCCTGATCTATTAAAGTCCAATAAAGTTAATCCTTTTTCATGAAAACTCTTAGCAGTATCTTCCTCCAAATGAATCTCTTCTATATATATTTTTTTCTTCATTTGATTAACTTCTATTTCAATATAACCATCATAACCAATAGGATAATCTTGTTGAGTAATTTGATAATTCTTAGAATTATCTGGATAAAAATAATTTTTTCTATCAAAATATCCATCTATATTTATTTTACAATTAAGAGCTTTAGCACATTTTATTCCAAAATCAAAGATTTCTTTATTTAAAGTTGGTAAAGCTCCAGGATATCCCATATCTATTTCATTTGCTTCACTATTAGCGGTTAATCCATATGTATTTTTCGAATTAGAAAACGCTTTATTCTTTGTTTTTAATTCACAATGAACTTCTAATCCTATAGTAGGTATATATGCCATATTACTCACCCCTCTTATAATTACTTTCTAAGAAAGCCGCAAATTTATATATTGTCTTTTCATCAAACATATTACCTATAATTTGTAATCCTATTGGTTTATTACTTCCAATAGGTAAACTCATAGCGGGTAATCCAGCCATATTTACGGGAATAGTTAATATATCATCCATAAAACTTTCATTAGAACTCTTATTTGTACCCAAATCATAAGGAAAACCAGTAGTAGTAGGACCAATTATCAAATCATAATGATTAAACAATTGATACATATTATCACTTAATTTCTTTCTAATAGATAGTGCTTTCTTAAAATATATATCAACATTTTTACCGCTTAATACATATGAACCTATCATAATTCTTCTTTTTACTTCGTCTCCAAAGCCTTCATTTCTTGTATATTTATAAAAATCATCTATATTTGTAATTTTCTTATCAGTCTTATAACCAAATCTAACACCATCAAATCTTGCCAAATTAGAAGAAGCTTCAGCAAGCGCGATAATTTGATATAAAGGTATAGCATAATCTATAAAATTTATATCTACATAATCCACTAATACATTATTTAATTTTAAAAAATTAATAACTTTATTTATTTTGTTTCTTATTTCTATATCCACTTTTTCACTCATATAAAAATTTGGAATACATACTTTCATTCCACTAATTGTTTTACCAATCTCACTAGTAAAATCTTCATTAGTTTCAGAACTAGTCAAATCTTTATTATCAATTCCAGAAATAGCATTTAACAAAATAGCATTATCAATAACACTATTAGTTATTGGCCCAATTTGATCTAAAGAAGAAGAAAATGCAACCAATCCATATCTAGATACTCTTCCATATGTTGGTTTTAAACCCACAACATTGTTAAAAGCAGATGGTTGTCTAATAGAACCTCCAGTATCGGAGCCCAATGAAATAGGAACCATTTTCAAAGCTACAGATACTGCGCTTCCCCCAGATGAACCTCCAGGAACTTTAGTCTTATCTATTGCATTTAATACAGGACCATAATAACTTGTTTCATTAGTAGATCCCATAGCAAATTCATCCATATTTGTTTTACCAATTATTATAGCGTTTAATTTGTTTAATTTCTTTACAACTGTCGAATCATATATAGGAATAAAATCATCAAGTATTTTTGAAGCACAAGTTGTTTTTAAATCCTTAGTAATAATATTATCTTTTAATGCTATTGGAATACCAAATAAAATATTATCTACTTCTTTGTTTTCAAGCTCTATTGCTTTTTTTATTGCTTTTTCTTTATTTAATGTAATAAAAGCATTATATTCCATATTGTTTTCTATCTTTTCAAAAGCCTCATTAACCAAATCAATAGGTTTAATTTCTTTATTTTTTAACTTTTGATTAATAGTAATTAAAGGCAAATCAAAGTAGTTACTCATTTTCTACCTCCACTTTTATGAAATCTCCTGCTCTATTCTTTACATTAATTAAAACATCAACTTTATCTTCCTCTTCCTTATTAGAAAACACATTAAAGTTATTTGAAGGGGATATCATTATTTCTTCATTTATATTTAAAGATTCAATTGTTTCAATATTATTTAATATTTCATCTAAATCTTTTCTATATTTTTCTATATCTAAATCATTCATATGAAGTTTTGCTAAATCCGCAACGTGCATTATTTGTTCATTAGATAATTTATACATATTAACACCATCCTCTTAATAATTATAGCATAAAAAAACTACCTTTTAGGTAGTTTTTGTTAATAATTAATTAACTGCGTCTTTTAATTTACTTCCAACTTTAAATGATACAGCATTTCTTGCAGGGATCTTAACAGCAGCGCCTGTTTGTGGGTTACGAGCTGTTCTAGCTGCTCTTTTCTTATTGTTGAATGTTCCAAATCCAACTAAAGCAACTCTATTATGTTTCTTTAAACCTTTTGTAACTCCTTCCATAAATGCTTCCAATGCACGTCCTGCATCAGCTTTTGTTAATCCTGCTTTTTCTGCCATAAATTCTACTAATTCAGCCCTATTCATAAATATTACCTCCCATAATCTTTATTTATAAGCATAGGCTATGCTTATATCTATATAAATACCATTTTTATTTGAAAAAATCAATAGTTTTTGTTAAATTTAAAGGATTTAAGCAATATTTATAAGGTTTTTTAATATAAAAAAACAAAAAGAGTAAATAATTACTCTTTTAACATACTATTTAATATGCTTTTATATTTTTCTACTCCGTTTTGAGTAAATACCTCTTCATTGTCTTCTAACAAACCACTCATGGCTACTGATACCATAAAGAATTGCATTAAATACCCCATATTTGATTCATTTAATTCATCTAATTCAAATAAGTTAGAAAATATATTATCATCATAATGAGCTTTGGAAACAGCTTTATAAGCAATATCATTTATTTCAGAAAGATTTTTTCTATATCTTTCTATATATATGTTATTTCTATTATTCTTTATTACAAACAATGTTTCAAATATAATTTTAGGTCCTTCTTGAATATATTGACCCATTGAATGAAGATCTCTAGTGTTAATAATACTTATAGGCAATATTCCCTTATTATTTTTACCAAGTGATTCTGCATATAATTGTTTTAACCACTCTAAGAAGTAATATAATTTTGGTTCATAAGAAGTATAAGCTTCAATTTGTTTTCCATTATCTATCATAATATCTCTAATCAAAGCATATCTAGCTTGATTATTTATATCTTGCATAGCTTCTTTTGCGCCATTAATTATATTTTCTATATTAATTCCTGATACACATACAGGTAATAAACCAGATTCAGTAAAAACAGAAAATCTTCCACCAATATTTTTAAAGGTATCTATTACATCAAATTCTTTTTCTTTAGCTTCTTTATACAACGTATTATTTATAGACACTTCAGTAGTAATAATAACTCTTTGTTTCAATTCATCTTCTTTATACTTTTCTTTCATTTTTGATAATAAAATATCATATGTTGTAAGAATTTCCAAAGTATTTCCCGACTTAGAAATAACATTAATAATTACTTCTTTTTCATCCATTAAATTTAATACATAATTTATATAATCATTGGATAAAGAATTACCTACAAACATGACTTGAGGCTTTTGAGTTTCATTTTTATAATAAGGATTTAAAGCATCTATTAAAGCTTGAGAGCCCATATAAGAGCCTCCAATACCTACCACTAAAAACAAATCACAATTTTCTTTAATATAAAGGGCTTTTTCTTTTATTTTAAATATTTTATCATCATTACATAAATTATCGATATCATACCAACCCATCATATCTTTATGCTTCTCAAAGAACTCTTTAACCCCTTTTAATTTTACTCCATTCTTTTTATAGTCTTCAATCTTATTGTAAGTTACGAAATCAAATTTTATCATTTCTCCCTCCCAATTAGTATATCTACATTATGTTCAATTTTATCATCAATTAATTCCAATTCTTTTACTTTTAAACCATCTAATGATATTGTCTTTTTAGCTTTATCTTTAATGGTTATATTGATTATATATAATGTTGACTCATATTTATATTTTATTGAGAAACTATTCCAATTTGATGGAACCTTAGGCTCAAAATCTAATAGTTTCCCTTCTTTTTTCATACCAAGAATATCTTCAATTGCAATTTTATAAGCCCATCCTGCTGAACCAGTATACCAAGTCCATCCTCCTCTTCCTTTGTGGCTTGTATTAGAATAAATATCAGCCGCTATAACATATGGTTCTACTTTATACTTATCAATTTCCCTATTCATTGGATTAATCATTGAAAAATATTCATATGCTCTATCTTTTTCTCCATATTTAATTAAAGATTTAATATACCATAATGCTGCATGAGTATATTGTCCACCATTTTCTCTAATACCTTTTAAATAATAACTAATATAACCAGGATTCTTTTCTCCACAAGTGAAAGGTGGAGTTAATAATTTAATAATTCCACTTTTTTTATCAACTAATCTAGCTTCAACTTCTTGAATAACTTGTTTTTGTTTAGATATATCCGCAACATTCGTTAATATACTCCAAGATTGAACTAATAAATCTATTTCTCCTTCATGATTATTTTTAGATCCAATTGCATATCCTTCATCATTAAATGCTCTTAAAAACCAATTTCCATCCCAACAATTTGTATTAATAGAATTCAATAACTTCTCATTCTCTTTTTTATATTTAGCAATATTTTTCAAAGGTTCTTTCATATATTTCATTATTGATTCAAATTTATTAGTAATGTCATACAAAAACATTCCTACCCAAACACTTTCACCTTTTCCTTTATGACCAACTCTATTCATTCCATCATTCCAATCACCTACTCCCATTAAAGGAATTCCATGCTTTCCAATTAATGAGAAAGATCTATCTATCGATAATTTTAAATGATTATAAAGAGGTGAAGTTCTTTCCAATTTATAATAGCTTATTCCTTTTTCTCCTTCTGTAGGGCTTAATTCTGGTCCCTTAATAAATGGAACTTCTTCATATAATATTGAATAATCTCCAGTTATTTTTATGTATTCTAAAGTAACATAAACTAACCATAAATAATCATCAGAAAATCTTGTTCTAGAACCCAAATTTAAATCTTCATGCCACCAATGAAGAACATCTCCAGTTTCAAATTGATGTGATGCACAATTTAATATAATAAATTTCGAATATTTAGGATCACTATATAGAATAGACATAGAATCTTGAAGTTGATCCCTAAAACCATAAGC
>JAAYGD010000001.1 GCA_012727915.1 Mycoplasmatota bacterium
CTGATTGTGCATCTGTACTTCCACTTATTGTTCCTGATACACTTGCTGCTTTTGTCCATGCTTCACTTACTGTTAATGTTGGTACACTTGGTGCTGTTGTATCTACTCTATTTGGTGGTGATGTACATGATGTTGTTAATCCAGCATTATTACTTATTAATACACTACATGTGCTTCCATTTGTTGCTCCTGTTACACATGACCCACCTGCTGTTGATATTCCTGATTGTGTATCCGTACTACTTGCTAATGTAAATGATTGTGTTCCACTTGCTTTCCATGGGCTTATACTTGGTGTCCACGTTCCACATACTGGTACTGATGTATCTACTCTTGTTACTGATGTTGGACTTGTTGTACTTGATGTTGATAATCCTACATTATTTGTTGCTGTTACATAGTATTGATAACAATTTCCGCTTGCTACTGTTGATGTATATGGGCTTGTTTGTGTTCCTAAACTTGTCCATGCTCCATAAGCTCCACATGTTCCGTTTGTCATTGTTGCACTTCTTCTATATAATGTATAATTTGCCATTCCTGATTCTGAATCTGTTGCTGAGAACGTTACACTTTGTGTTGTACCTGTTATATATCCATTTGTATAAGATATTGCTACACTTGTTGGTGCTGTTCTATCTATTCTTACTACTTTTGATGTTGTTGTACTTGATGTTCCTGCTCCATTTATTGCTCTTACTGTTACTGTTGTTTGTCCTGCATTTGTTACTGTAAATGCTGTTCCTGTTGTCCATCCTAATGTTGTTGCTCCACTCATACTATATTCATATCTTAATATTCCTGATTGTGCATCAACACTTCCATCTATTGTTCCTGATACACTTGCTGCACTTGTCCATGTTTCATTTACTGTTAATGTTGGTACGCTTGGTGCTGATGTATCTACTCTTGTTGTTCCTGCTGGGCTTGTTGAACTATTAGATGTTAATCCAGCATTATTTCTTGCTAACACATAATATTGATAACAATTTCCACTTACTACTGTTGATGTATATGGACTTGTTTGTGTTCCTAAACTACTCCATGCTCCATATGTTCCACACATATTATTTGTTAATGTTGCGCTTCTTCTATATACTGTATAATTTAATATTCCTGATATTGTATCACTTGATGAGAATGTTACACTTTGTGTTGTAACTGTTATATATCCGTTTGTATACGCTATTGTTGGTACTGCTGGTGCTGTTCTATCATATGTTACTAATCCTCCACTTGTTACATTTGTTTGTTCTAATCCTAAATTATTCCATATATCATAATAATTGCTTACATTTACACTTAATGATCCTTCAGTTAAAGCTGCTTCTGCTGCTGGTATTGTATATGTTGCTACTCTTGTATTTCCACTTCCTGTTACTGTTGCTGTTCTTCCTCCTATTGTTACTGTTGGATCTGTTACACTCTTAGTAAATGTTAAATTTAATGTTACTGTATTTCCATTTATTGCGTACTTATTATTTGTTGTATTATTACTTATTGCTACTGCTGTTGTTACCATTGGTGGTATTCCGTCATATACTATTACTGTTCTTGTTTCTGTATCTATTGTATCCCCCAAATTACTCTTTAAAACATAATTAACTGTATAAGTACCTACTGTATTTATATCTATATCACTTGTTACTGTTACTCTATCTGTAGCCAAATTACCAAACTCATCGACTGCAATAAAACCCGGTTCTACATATACAGTTGGTTCATATATAGTATTTTGTCTCAAATAAAAAGGATTATCTCCTATTAAAGTAATAGTTGAAAAAACCAATTCACACATATTTATATCTTCAAAAACTTGAACATTACCATTAAATTCTTTTAAAGCACAATAATTTTCTTTAAAAAGAGTAAAAGCTACTTGTCCTCTATCGTTTAAAAAAATAGTTCCAGAATCAGGTAAATCTCCAGTTACTTTGACATCTTCTTCTACAAAATTACCATCCACTATATTTATTATTTTATTTTCATAATCTTTTAATATAGAAGAACTTTCCAGTTTCCTAGCAATAGAATTAGAGGACGCTTCAAAAGCTCTTTCTTTGGAACCATCAATGATATTTAATACATTTGGTATAGCAATTGCTAAAATTGTACCTAAAATTATTATTACAGATATTAGCTCTATTAAAGTAAAACCTTTTTTATTCATATATTTACCTCTTATTATAAGTTAATAATAACAAAAATATATAAACTTTTCAATAGTTTACAATATATTATTTATATTTAATAACATTATTTCTTTTAGTTTATTGATTTCTTCAATATTTCCTTTTTCTTTTATCAATAAATAATTAGATGAATGCCCAATTAAATATCCATCTTTATATGTTTCTGGAATAATAATTGCTTTTTTATTAATAAATTTATTTTTATAATTGTTTTCCAATTCATTAGATAAATCTATTAATATTTTTGATCTTTTTCTCTTAGTTATTGAATCAATTTGATTTTGCATTAAAGCTGCTTTGGTTCCATTTCTTTTAGAATAAGGAAAAACATGTAATTTAGAAAAATTAATATCTCTTATTGTACTAACGGTTTCATTAAAATCTTCATCAGTTTCATTAGGGAAACCAACAATAACATCAGTAGTAATAGAAATATCTGGCCTTATTTGTCTAATAACATCTATTTTGTTTTTAAAATAATTAACATCATATTTTCTTAACATATCTTTTAAAGTTTTATTACAACCGGATTGAATTGGAATGTGTAAGTGCTCCGCGATAATATCGATATCTTTTAAGCATTTTAAAAATTTATCATCTATTTCTGTTATTTCTATTGATGATAATCTTATTCTTTTTAAATTATCTATTTTACTTAAATTAATTAATACATCTGATAAATCATTTATTCCTTTTTCTTTGCCATAATGACCTGTATGAATACCCGTTAATACTATTTCCTTATACCCATTATGAACTAATTTAGTTACTTCATTTATAATATCATCCATATCTTTTGATCTAATATTTCCTCTTGCATAAGGAATTATGCAGTAAGAACAATAATTATTGCATCCATCTTGAATTTTAACAAAAGCTCTTGTTTTAGTATTAAAATTATCTATTGACATATTTTCAAAATTACATTTATATATATCTTCAATTTTATATATTTGTTTTTTATTTTTGATATAATCTTCAACTAATTCCACTATTTTAGATTTATTAGATGTCCCAATTATTATATCTATTCCATCAATATTTATTTCTTTATTAACTTGAGAATAACATCCTACCAATGCTAAGGTAGAATTAGGATAATTATTTTTTATATGATTTATAGTCTTTCTTGTTTTTATATCAGCATTATTTGTAACCGTACAAGAATTAATTACATAAATATCAGCATATTCTTTAAATTCTACTAAAGAATATCCTTTTTCTTTAAATTTACTCATCATTACTTCAGTTTCATATAAATTAACTTTACATCCCAAAGTATAAAAAGCTACTTTCATATTTCCTCCACAAAAAAACTTATACTATAATTATAAGTTCTTTCTAAATTCTTTCAAACTTTTTAAAAAAGTTTCATTTATATCATAATCAGGAACTTTATAAGACTCCTCTTTAGGAATAGTAACATTCGAATTTGGAGTGGTTCCTTTTAATAATTCTTCATAACTAATAACCGCAGTTTTTTCTTGTTCATCTTCATATATATCAGTAACATCTTCATTAACATCATATGTTACTTTTTTAATTTCATCTACAATCTTTTTTAAATCTTTAGTTTTTTCATTAGATTCATCAATAGAAATATCAACATTTGTAGATTTTTTTATTTCTTCTAACTTTTTTTCATCTTCTTTAATTAATTTCAATTGTTTATTTTCTATTATTTGCTTAGTATTATTTTGTAATACAGCCATTACAATCAATACTATCAATATTAAAAATAATAATAAAACAACATAAAAAACTAATTTACCAACTTCGTTTAATCTGTCGTAAAAAGAACTAAAGTTTAGTATATAAATATTAAGTATATTCATATTAACTCCTATCAATATAATTTTATCATAAATACAAATTAATAAAACTATTTTTTTACCCAGTTTACATCTTCAAATACATTATATATTATAAAAATATTATTATCAACTTTAATTGAAAAAAAACATTTTATTTGATATACTTTAATATAAGAATAAAGGAGTTTTTTTATGGTAGAAAATTTATTTGATGAAACAGAACTAAATAATGTTGCTAATAGTAGTACGTCTATAAGTAAAAACTTTAAAATGATAGATAGATACGGCGAAATATTAACTGATAAAGAATATATTACAGATCCCGCAATAGCAAGAGATGAAGAAATAAAAAAAACTATGCTTACTCTTTTCACTCCAGAAAAATCTCCTGTTTTAGTAGGTAAACCTGGTATTGGTAAAACCGCTATTGTTGAAGGTATAGCATATAGAATTCAAAGAAATGAAGTTCCTGATGCATTAAAAGGTTTTAAAATTATAAAAATAAATGCTGTAGCAATGGTTGGAAGTATAGTAAGTGAAGGCAATCAAGATGCTAAGGTTCAATTATTAATCGAAGAAATAGAACAATTGAATAAAACAATATTATTTATTGATGAAACTCACACTTTAGTTGGAAATAAAGAAAATGGTGGACTTGATTTTGCAAATATATTTAAACCTTCTTTATCAAGAGGAGACATAAAAATGATAGGAGCTACCACTACAGATGAATTTGATTATTACATAGTAAAAGATAAAGCTTTCTTAAGAAGATTAGAAAGAATTGATATATTAGAACCTAATGCAGAAATGACACTTAAAATATTAATGGGAACATTACCTAAAATTGAAAAAACAACAGGAGCAAAATTTAATTACTCTTCATTTATTACAGAACAAGTAATGAAGTTTATCGTAGATATGACTAAAGAATACAATAGAATATTTGAATCAGCTTCTAGATATCCAGATGTATGTTTTGTAATTATTACTAAAATGTTCTCTTTTGCTATCTTTGATAATAGCAACGAAGTTAAATTTAAACATATATGGGAAGCAGTTAAAAATACAAATACAGTTTATCCTGATGTAATAAAAAAATATACTGAAATATTTAAAATTCAATTTAAAAGAGAATTAGAAGAAGAAAATGTTATAATATAAATTATAAGGAGAAATTTCTGAAAAATGAAGAATTAATTGATACAATAGCTCTTGAGTCTGCAAAAATTTATATAGCTGATCAAATAGGACTAAAGAATGAACAAAGAAATGCACCTTATGGTGAACATAGACCAGACCAATCAATATTTGAGGGCCGTTATGCTGATCCAGAATTAATTGCAGAAAAAATGTTAGAAGTTTATCGTTATACAAGAGAAAAACTAAAAAAAATAGTTACTATAGATCAAAACAATACACCCAAAATATATTAGAAATTAATATTAAATAAAAAACTATCAATTGATAGTTTTTATTTTGTTTTTTTAAGATAATTATTATATCTATTAAATTTTTCGTTTTCTAAATCAGTATTAGATAAATCGTTAATTAATTCTCTTTGTTTTCTATCTAATTTAGTAGGAGTTATGACTTTTACTATTACAAACATATCTCCTTTTCTTTTTGTTTGAACATTTTCAATTCCTTTTCCTTTTATTCTGTGTCTATCTTCGTTTTGAGTTCCTGCTGGTATTGATAATATAACATTACCATAAACTGTTGGAACTTCTTTTTTGCATCCTAATATGGCATCTGTAATTGTAATAGGTAAATCTATATATATATCATCTTCTTCTCTATAATAAAATTCATGTGGTTTAACTTTAAATTCTATATATACATCTCCATTTGGACCACCATTTACTCCAACTTCTCCTTTACCCGCTACTCTTAATTGATTTCCATTATCTATACCAGGTGGTAAAGTAACTTTTATTTTTTTGTTCTTTTTTACTATTCCTTTTCCATAACAGGCTGAACAAACCTTATCATATGATTCTCCACTTCCTCCACAAACATTACAAGTAGTTCTTGTTTGAAAAGATCCTAATATAGTTCTTTGCTCTTGGATTATAGTACCTCTTCCCCCACATTTAGAGCAAGTATTTATACCATGTCCACCTTTTCCGTCACACGCTTCGCATTCTTCATAAGTATCTATTTCTATTTCCTTCTCAGAACCAAACACTGATTCCTCAAATGTTATTGTCATAGATACACTAACATCTCTACCCTTTTTTCTTCTATTAGAAGTTGTATTATAACCACCAAATCCAAAAGAAGAACCAAAAATATCTGAAAATATATCTCCAAAATCGAAATCATTTGGATTAAATCCACCATTAAAACCACCGGCACCATTATTAAATGCTTGATGTCCATATTGATCATATTGTGTTTTCTTTTCTTTATCAGATAAAACTGCATAAGCTTCTTGAATTTCTTTAAACTTAGCTTCAGCATCCTTCTCTTTACTTACATCTGGATGATATTTTTTTGCAAGCTTTTTAAATGCTGATTTTATTTCATCTTCAGATGCACCCTTAGATATTCCTAATGTTTCATAATAATCTTTTTTGTTCATTCTTCCTCCAACCTAAGAAAAGAGTATTGCTACTCTTATTTTTTATTCTTTTTCTACAAATTCAGCTTCAACTGTTTCACTATCTTCTTTTTTATCTTCATTAGTGTTTTCTTGTTGCTTTTTAGCAGCTTCTTCGTATACTTTTGTTGCTAGAGCCATAGCTTTTTCATTTAATTTTTCTTTATTTTCCTTAATGTCATCTAAATCTTTCTTTTCTAAAGACTTCTTCAAATCTTTAATTAACTCTTCAACTTCTTCTTTTTCTTTATCTTCAACTTTATCTCCCAAATCTTTAATTGCTTTTTCAGTTGCAAATATTATTTGTTCAGAATCATTAATTAAATCAGCTTCTTCTTTTTTCTTTAAATCTTTTTCTTTATTTTCTTCAGCTTCTTTAACCATCTTATCTATTTCAGCATCAGTTAAATTAGTAGATGCAGTAATAGTAATTGATTGTTCTTTGTTTGTTCCTAAATCTTTAGCTTTAACATTAACTATACCATTAGCATCTATATCAAAAGTTACTTCTATTTGAGGAATACCTCTTGGAGCTGGTGGTATATTAGAAAGTTGAAATCTTCCTAATGTTTTATTGTCAGAAGCCATAGGTCTTTCACCTTGTAATACATGTACATCTACCGCAGGTTGATTGTCAGCAGCAGTAGAAAATATTTGTGATTTTGATGTAGGTATAGTAGTATTTCTTTCAATTAATACTGTATTTACTCCTCCTAAAGTTTCAATTCCTAAAGATAATGGAGTAACATCTAATAATACTATATCATTAACATCACCAGTTAATACTCCACCTTGTATAGCTGCTCCCATTGCAACTACTTCATCTGGATTAACTCCTTTATGTGGTTCTTTTCCTATTTCATTTTTAACTATTTCTTGAACCATTGGAATACGAGTAGATCCCCCTACTAATATTACCTTATCAATATCCTTTTTAGTTAACTTAGCATCTTTTAATGCCTTTCTAATAGGATCTACTGTTGATTCTACCAAGTCTCTAATTAAATCTTCAAATTTAGCTCTAGTTAAACTAATTTCCATATGTAATGGACCATCACTTCCTTGAGATATAAATGGTAAGCTTATTTGAGTTGTTACTACTCCACTTAAGTCTTTCTTAGCTTTTTCAGCAGCATCTTTTAATCTTTGCATTGCCATTTTATCTTTTGATAAATCAACACTATTATCTTTTTTAAATTCTTTAACTAAATAATCAATAACTCTTTCATCAAAGTCATCTCCACCTAATTTATTATTTCCATAAGTAGATTTAACTTCAAATACTCCTTCTCCAATTTCAAGTATAGATACATCAAATGTACCTCCACCTAAGTCATACACCAATATCGTATGAGTGTTATCTTGTTTATCCAATCCATATGCTAAAGCAGCAGCAGTAGGTTCATTTATAATTCTTTCTACTTCTAAACCCGCAATCTTACCTGCATTTTTAGTTGCTTGTCTTTGAGAATCATTAAAATAAGCAGGTACTGTTATAACAGCCTTTTCTACTTTTTGTCCCAAATAACTTTCAGCATATTCTTTCATATAAGATAAAATCATTGCACTTATTTCTTCAGGTGTATATTTTTTACCTTCAGCCTCAACTTTTTTATCAGTTCCCATCAATCTTTTAATTGACATTATTGTATTTGGATTTGTAATCATTTGTCTTTTCGCAGCATCTCCAACTATTTTTTCTCCATTTTTAAATGCTACTACAGAAGGTGTAGTTCTTCCTCCTTCTGGATTAGGTATTATTTTAGCTTCTCCAGCTTCTAATACACTAACACAACTATTTGTTGTTCCTAAATCTATTCCTATTATTTTACTCATTTTTCATCTCTCCTTTTTTTATATTTACTTTAACCATTGTAGGTCTTATTACTTTATCTTTATATATATATCCTTTTTGTAATACTTCTATTACAATATTATTTTCATATCCTTCTAAATCATCTGTTAAAACTGCTTGATGATAAGTTGGATCAAATGTCTTATTTAAAGATTCTATCTCTTTTACTTCATATTTATTTAATAGATTTACTATACTAGAATAAATCATTTTAAACCCTTCCAAAAATTTTGATAACTCATCAGTTAAATTAGTATCATCTAATTTAATAGCCCTTTCAAAATTATCTATTATAGGAAGAAGTTCTAATATTAAATCTTCATCACTATATTTAAGCATTCTATTTAATTCTTCATCTTTTCTTTTCTTATAGTTTTGTAATTCCGCTAAAGATCTTAACACTTTATCATTTAATTCAATATTCTCTAATTTTATTTTTTCTAATTCTTCATTATTATCTTCTTTTTTCTTTGTCATCATTCCCTCTCAATCTTCTTCTTTACATAATCTAAATAACTAACTACCTTATCGTATTCCATTCTTTTTGGACCTATAATCGCAATAGTACCTTCTTCTCCATTAATATTATATTTTGTCTTTATCATAGTAACATCTGAATCTATATTACTTTCATCTCCAATATAAATATTAATACCATCTTTGGTTTCTTCAACAGTATGTATTAAATCTTCATCATTTAATTTTTTAATTATTTTTCTCATTTTTTCAGAATCATCAAATTCTGGTTGAGATAACATATTAGTTTTAACCGATACATTATAATTATTAGATTTTTGAGTAAATTCATTAAATGCATCATAAAATATGTTATATATAGCTTCATGTTGTTTAATATAATTACCTATTATAGGTTTAATTTCAAACTCTAATTTTTCACTTACTTCATCAATTGGAGTTCCTATTAACAAACTATTAATCAAATCTACCATTTTTTTTATTTCTTCAACAGATAAGTTTTTTCCTATATTAATAGACTTATTCTCTACATGACCTTTATCTGTTATTATGATTGCTACAAGCGAAAACTCACTAATAGGTATTACTTCAATTTTTTTTAATTTATTATCAGCTGAGGATTTTCCCAAAACTATAGAAGTATAAGATGTCATATCTGATATAATTTCCATACTCTTAGTTATAGCGTCAGTTAATATCAATTTATTATTCTTAAATATTGTTTGTAATTTTAAAACTTCTTCTCCAGTCATTTCTTTAGGTTTCATTAATTCATCAACATAATATCTATAACCTTTTTCACTAGGTATTCTTCCTGAAGAAGTATGAGTCTTTTCTAAATAACCTAAATCTTCTAAATCAGCCATATCATTTCTTATTGTTGCTGATGAACAATCTAATTCATCACATAAAGATTTTGATCCAACTGGTTTTACAGTTTTAATATATTCTTCAACTATTTTTTTTAATAATTCTTTTTGTCTATTAGTAATCAATATGCCACCTCCTCAACCAAACAATATGATTATATTATATCTTTTTAGCAATGTCAATAGAAGAGTGCTAAAAAAGAAATATTATTCATATTTCTTTCTAAACAATTTAATTTACTTATTATTTTATATGGTTCTAGACACAAAATAAGATACTATAACCGCAAATATTACTCCTATAAGGACAAATATATAACCATAATTACTATCTTGTTTTGATTTAACTCCCAATCTATCTAACAATAGAACTAATATATTCATTAATATTACTGCTACTAATATTCTTTCTGGATTATCAGTTAAAAATCTAACGCATACAGTTAACACCCCTAACCCCAATCCATATAGTATTTGACCAACACTAGTAGTTGGTGTAGTTACAGGGTCTGTCATAAATACAGCTATAAACAATAAACTTCCACTTAATAAATTAAATATTGGGAACCATATTCCCTCTCCATGATTAGAAGCAATCATAAACGTCATAATAAATACTGTAAGCAAATATGATAATGTTACTTTCCATTTAATTACTTTTAATATAGAAAGAAATACAAAAGATAATAATATCAAAAATGCATTTGTTGTTCCTATGCTTCCAGGAACTGTTCCAAATAGAAAATTAAATAAATTACCATAAGGAGAAACTAAATTATTATAATTTATTGATGTATAATCTAAAGTAACTACTGAAGAATATTTTTCAAGTTCTAATGGATTCAAATAATTAGAAAAATTTGATAATAAACTTCCAAATAATAATATTATAATTACATATCCTAATGCTGCAGGATTAAAAAGATTTTCTCCAAAACCGCCATATATCATTTTTCCAAATAAAGTTGCAACTATAGCTCCTAATATTACAACATATATTGGAACATTTATTGGTAACAATAGAGATAAAAATAAGCCCGGAATAATTGAATAAAACGGCAAATTCTTTTTATATCCCAATCTATTACTTTCAATCTTTAAATATATTCTTTCAGTAAAGAAAGAAGTTATACAAGCTACAATAATTACTATTAAAGGATAAAATACATCTAATAGAGGGTATTTATTTTCTATAAATACTAAAAACACATTCTTATAAACCGAAAACAACAATAATGGAATTAATACCAATAATAGTCTTTTATAAATTAAATCTGTAGAATCTTCATCTCTAATATGAGGTCCACTATCAATCGCATATTTCATACTATCTACTCCTTTTAGCTTTCTTAACAAAGCTTCTTACGTCTATATTAGATGGGCATATAAATGAACACATACCACATTCAATACACTTTTCTGGATTTAATTTTTTTAATGCTTCAGGATTATTAACTTTATCTTTAATTAAAACTGGCACAATATTAGCGGGACACATCTCAACACATTTCCCGCATCTAAAACAAGGATAAACTTTCTTATCTTCTATATCATCCAAAAATAAAATTCCATTTAAGTTTTGAGTAACAATTAAATCATTCTTTGGAAGAGCTCTTCCCATCATTGGACCACCAGATACATATTTAATTGTATCTCCCGCAATTAATTCAATATTTGGCAATACATCTTTAAGATTTGTTCCAATTCTTAATAGCGCATTAGTAGGTTCTTTTACTCTTTCTCCACTAATTGTCACAAATCTTTTATCAATACAAGTATTATATTTTAAAGCTTTATATATTGAATATATTGTAGATATATTATTAACTACTATTCCTTTTTCTTGAGGAAGCTTATCATAACTTTCTTTAGTAATTTCTTTTATTAAAGTTTTCTCCCATCCAATAGGATAAAAGTCTTTCACACTTACAATATGAATTTTAGAATAATTAATCGTATTGTTTGAATAAATAGATAATAAATCAGAATATTTCTCGTTAATTGCTATAAAACACTCTCTTAATTTATTAATACTAATTATTGCGTTAATCGTTTCTATTATTTCTTTAAAATATTCTTTTGCTAAAACATAGTCAGAAGTAATATAAGGCTCACATTCTACTGCATTAACTATTAAAGTTTTTAGTATTGGTTCATATTTAATATAAGTAGGAAAATTTCCCCCTCCCATACTAGTAACTCCATATTTTTTAAGTAATTCTAAATACTCTTCTTTAGTATATGCATTGATATCTTCAACCATTTCTTCTTTTGGTTGTCTTCCTTTTTTTTCAATTACAACACATTTAACAGTTCTTCCATCTAAATAAACACATTCACTAATATCATTTATAATTCCATTAACTGGAGACACAATAGAAAAATCCAAATCTTTTTTTATAGCTATTGGATCATTTTTCTTTATTTTTTTACCTTTTTTTACTAAAATTTCAACATCAGTAGAAAAATTAACTACCAACGGCATATATATAGTGTCTATATCACTTAAGTCAATTAATTTATCTTTTGATAAATAATCTTTATCTTCAAATTCTATTTTATTCATAAGAAATTCCTCCTTATTATTCTATATAATAATAACATTATTTATAACAAAAATAAACTATAAAACATAATATTTATTTATTAAGTTAATTTTATTCTTTCATAAACATTTACTTCTTTATCAATAAACACTTTTATATTTGTTTCTTTACCAAATCTAATAACACATAAATCACTTATTACAATTTCTTTATAATTATTAATTTTAAATTCATAACAAAAACCTTCCACATCATTAGTTTGTTTTTCAATATTTAATCTATTAGACGCAAATATTATAATACTATTTTTTCCTAAAGAATTACATTCAACTACACAATAATTGTCAATTTTAATAATAGTTTTTTTATTAAATTGAAATATCTTGGGTTTAATTTCATTATCTATTACTACTCTCTTTATTTCATCCAAATTAATCCTTTTTAATATACTTCCATTCTTCACTATTCCTGGTGTATCTATTAAAGTTAAATTATCATTTAATTTAAAACTAATGTTTTTTAATGTGGTTGATGGATAATAACTAGTCAACAATTCCTCTTCTTCATTTAAATAATTTTTTATTAATTTTTTTATTAATGAAGATTTACCACTATTTGTGTAACCCACAACATATATATTGTTTTTTAACTTTAATAATAAATCATATAATTTATCTAAATTATGATTATTTTTACTACTAATAATAATATAATTCATATATCCAGGATATATCTTTTTTACGTTTTCTAATAATGTATTTTCATTATTACTTCTTGGAATTATATCTTTTTTATTTATTACTAAAATACTATCTTTTTTTCTATCTCCAAGTATTTCTTCATTATTTAAATTTAAAATATCAACTACATGCAATATAGTTGATTTTTCATCTTTTAATATTTCATTTATATTTAAATAAAAATCATTAGAATTGAAGTTTAAATATTCACCATAATTTTTTAATCTAAAACATCTTTTACATAATTTGTTTTCTTTGTTTGATTCTACATATCCATCTTTATCTGAATCAGTATTTTGAAGATCTATTCCACACCCAAGACATTTATTAATCATAATAGTTTCCTTTAATAAATCCCAATTTTTTTAATCTTAATCTTAAAATTTTTTCTATTATTCTTTTTGATTTAATTAATATACTCTCTTTAGAGCTAATTCTTTCCACTAATATAGTATATATTCCCACCCTATTACCACCTAAAATATCAGTTAATAATTGATCACCAATGAGTGCAATTTCATTTTCTGCAAACCTATATTCTTTAATTACTTTATTAAACTTCTTTTTAAAAGGTTTCCTAGATTTAGCGGAACAATCAACTTCTAATTTTTCTTTAAAAGGTTGAATTTTCTTTTTCTTAGCATTTGAAAATATTATTACTCTAAACCCCATTCTTTTTAATTTTTCTATTAAATCTATTATTTTTTTACTAGGTTTTTTCATATCATTAGTAATAATTGTATTATCCAAATCAAAAAGTAAACATTTAATACCAATGCTATTTAATTTTTTATAATCAATATCATAGATATTTTTTTGATACATATCGGGTTTAAATTTTTCAATCATGCCATCACCTATTATTAATTATACTATATATTTCTTTTATTTTAAACTAAATTCATATAAACTTATACCAATTGCTATTGTTAAATTCAAAGAATCTATTTCATTACTATGATTTATTACTACACTTTCATATTTTTTATATGATTCATCCAAACCACTCGATTCATTACCAAATACTAAAGATACCAAATTATCCTTTTCTATTTCATTTAATTTGAGTTTACCATCAGTCATAAAAGTATATATTTTATGTTTATTATATGTTTCTTTATATTCATCAAAACTAGAAAACAATTTAATGCTAACACCAAATATAGAACCCATAGAAGCTCTTATAACTTTTGGATTAAATATATCTACTGATGGAGTAATGATTGCTAAATTTTTATAATTAAATCCCAACATAGTCCTAATTATAGTTCCAACATTACCCATATTAGATGGATTTACTAATACCACATGAGGCTCATTTAAATCTAAATTTGAATAATATTTATTAAATATTCCAATTACATAACAATTTTCTTTATCACTAATTTTCTTTATTAATTTATCATCATATGTATATTCAATTTTGTTATTACACAATTCAATTATTTTGTTTTCTATATCTTTATTTATTTCAGATGAAAAAATAATTTTAGAAACAGCAATAATCTTTCTATTTAATAATTCAATTGTAGGAAATATTCCTAATGTATAAGAATAATCCATATCTTTTTCATATCTTTTCATATTATCTCCATTAATATTTCATTCATTTTATAAACCCATTCTTCATTAATAAAAGCATATCCTTCTTTATTATCAATCTTTCCTTCTTTTATTAGTTTATCTAAAAGACTAAGTATATTAGAATTATATTTTTCATTAAATTCTTCAATATTAATACCCTTTATTTTTCTAAATCCAAGCATTAAAGCGTATTTTATATTTTCTTTTGATATATCAATGCTATTATATTTATAATTATTGTTTAAATATTCTGTCAAATTCTTATTGTTATCTATTCTATTATTACCAATAAAAGAAGATGCTCCCAATCCAAATCCATAATATTCATCATTATTCCAATATACTAGATTATGTTTTGATTCAAATCCTTTTTTAGAATAATTACTTATTTCATAATGAATATAATCATTAGATTTTAATCTATCTTCAATCATTTTATACATCTCATAATCTAAATCTTCATCTATTGGTTTAATTTTATCTATATAGAGTTTTGTATGAGGCTCAATCATTAATGAATAGCAAGATATGTGTTCCGGATTTAAACTTAAAAAAATATCTAAATCTTTTTCTAATATTTCTAAAGTTTCATCCTTAACTCCATAAATTAAATCCATATTAATATTATTAAAACCAATGTTTCTAATAATTTCAATTATTTCAAAAACTTTATTATTTGTTCTTTCAATTCCAAGAGTATTCAATATTTCTTTATCAAAAGATTGTATCCCCAAACTAATTCTATTAACTCCATTTTTTTTAAGTAATATTAATTTTTCAAAAGAAATACTATCTATATTACATTCAAAAGTAAACTCTTCTAATTTAGATAAGTCTAATATTTTAATAATATCAAATAAATATATTAATTCATTTATAGATAAAACTGAAGGAGTTCCCCCTCCAATATATAGAGTTCTTATGGGTTCATTATTATATCTTTCTTTTATTTCTTTTTTTAAAGCATCCAAATAAGGCATTACCCATTTATCTATATAAAATATTTTACAAAAATCACAATAAAAACATATAGAACTACAAAAAGGAATATGTATATAAACTGATTTCATAACTATTCCTCATCCATACTTAATACTGATAAAAAGGCTTCTTGTGGTATTTCAACGCTACCTATTGTTTTCATTCTCTTTTTACCTTCTTTTTGTTTTTCTAACAATTTTTTCTTTCTTGATACATCTCCACCATAACATTTCGCAAGTACATTTTTTCTCATAGCTTTTATATCGGATCTCGCTATTATTTTGCTTCCAATAGATGCTTGAATTGGTACTTCAAATTGCTGTCTAGGTATAATATCTTTTAATTTGTCTACTACAGTTTTTCCTCTTTTATATGCAAAATCTTTATGAACAATAGTACTTAAAGCATCTACCTTTTCACCATTAATTAATATTTCTAATTTAATTAAATCACTTGCCCTATAACCTATTACTTCATAATCAAAAGAAGCATATCCTTTAGTATATGATTTTAACTTATCAAAGAAATCATATACTATTTCTGATAAAGGCATTTCATAATGAATATTTACTCTAGCTGTTGTAATATACTCCATATTAATAAATGTACCTCTTTTATTTTGGCACAAATCCATAACTGGTCCAATATAATCAGAAAAAACAATTATATTAGTATAAATATAAGGTTCTTTTATTTCTTTAATATTAACTCTATCAGGCATATCAGTTGGGTTTTGTAATGTAGTTACTTTTAAATCATTAGTAGTTACTTCATAAATTACTGAAGGTGAAGTCGCAATTAAGTCTATATTAAATTCTCTTTCAATCCTTTCTTCAATAATATCCATATGAAACATTCCAAGAAAACCAACTCTAAAACCAAATCCTAAAGATTCAGAGGTTTCAGGTTCAAATATCAAAGCAGCATCATTTAATTGAAGTTTTTCTAATGCTTCTTTTAAATCTCCATATTTCTTTGAATCAATTGGAAACAAACCACAATATACCATGGGTTTCATAGCTCTATACCCAATTAAAACTTCATTAGTAGGATTTCTTTCTAATGTTATAGTATCTCCTACTTTTATATCTTTAATATTTCTAATCGCAGCAGTAATATAACCAACTTCTCCTGCATTTAATTCTTCTCTTTTTTGTTCTTCTGGAGTATAAACACCCAATTCTACAACTTCATATGTTGCTCCAGTCGATAACATTTTAATTTTATCTCTAATCTTTATCTTTCCATTAACCACTCTTACTAAACAAATAACTCCCCTATAGCTCTCATATTCACTATCAAATATTAGTGCTTGTAATTTATCATTATTTGATTTAGGAGCAGGTATTCTATCTACTATAGCATCCAATAATTCTTTAATCCCAATATTTTCTTTAGCACTTACTAGCAATATTTCTTCTTCCATAAAACCAAAAGTATCTACTATTTCTTTTTTTACTTTTTCTACATCAGCATTGGGCAAATCTATTTTATTTATTACAGGTATTATAGTTAAATTTCTTTCCAAAGCTAAGTAAACATTTGCTAAAGTCTGAGCTTCTATTCCTTGAGATGCATCTACAACTAAAATAGCACCTTCACAAGCCGCTAAACTTCTAGATACTTCATAAGAAAAATCTACATGTCCTGGTGTATCTATTAAATGAAAAGTATAATCTTTATACTTTAATTGAACTGCATTTAATTTAATAGTAACACCTCGTTCTTGTTCTAAATCCATAGAATCAAGAATTTGATCTCTTTTATCTCTTCCTATAACAGAATTAGTATGTTCTAATATTCTATCAGCAAGAGTACTTTTCCCATGATCTATATGCGCAATAATACTAAAATTTCTAATGTTTTCTAAATTCATGTCATCACCAATTTGATTATACTATATTAAAAGAATATAAAAAAGCATTTTATTAAATGCTTTACTTATTAATTTATTTATTAAAATATAATTCTATCCTGAATATATTTTTCTATATCATCAACTTTAACAATATCTTGCTTCATAGTATCTCTATTTCTAATAGTCACAGTATTATTATTTAATGTATTATCATCTATGGTAATACAATAAGGAGTACCTATTGCATCTTGTCTTCTATAACGTTTACCAATATTAGATGTTTCATCATAACTAATTAAAAAATATTTAGATAATTCTTCATACAATTGATTTGCTTTTTCAGAGTGATTCTTTTTTATTAATGGTAATATTGAAGCTTTATAAGGTGCTAAATAAGGAGATAATTTCAACACTTCTCTTTCAGTACCATCTTCTAAAGTTTCTTTAACATATGATTCAAATAATAATGCAAGAAGTGTTCTACCCACTCCATAAGTGGATTCCACAATATAAGGAATATATTTTTCATTAGTATCTGGATCTAAATATTCCATTGATTTATTTGAGAATTCTTGATGTTTAGTTAAATCAAAATTAGTTCTATTATGAGTACCATTTACTTCTCCCCATCCAAAAGGAAATTTATATTCAATATCACAAGCTGCTTTTGCATAATGCGCCAACTTATCATGGTCATGAAATCTTAAATTGGATTCTTTAATACCTAAATCCATATAAAACTTTTTGCCAAATTCTTTAAAATAATTATAATGATCCATATCTTCGCCTTCTTTACAAAAGGTTTGATATTCCATTTGTTCAAATTCAATAGTTCTAAAAGTAAAATTACCTGGTGTTATTTCATTTCTAAATGCTTTACCAATTTGACCAATACTAAATGGTAATTTAGCTCTCATACTTCTTTGAACATTTAAAAAATTAACATATTCTCCTTGAGCGTTTTCCGGTCTTAAATATACAATATTTTTTGAATCTTGAGTAACTCCTTTATGTGTTTCAAACATAAGATTAAAATTTCTAATATCAGTAAAATTATGTTTACCACATTTAGGGCAAGGGATTTTATTATCTTTAATGAATTTAATCATTTCATCTTCATTCATCATATCAGGATTAGAATTTGAATCAAATTCATTTATTAATGTATCTACTCTATGTCTTGTTTTACATTCCTTACAATCTAATAAAGGATCACTAAAGCTACTAACGTGTCCAGAAGCTTCCCAAACTTTTGGATGCATCAAAATACCAGCATCTATTTCATATGCATTTTTTCTTTCTTGAATAAATCTTTTTCTCCAAGCATCAATTATATTATTTTTTAGTTTACTACCTAAAGGTCCATAATCCCAAGTATTAGCTAAACCATCATATATTTCACTACCTTGAAATATAAACCCATACTGTTTACAATAGTTTACCATTTCTTCCATATTCATATAATGCCTCCTACATATTTTTTAATTTATTAATAAACTCTTTACTATTTATATATAATCCTGTGTATTTTTCATAATAATCATTTAAATACTTATCTATCTCAAATTTTATTTTATCACTAACTTCTATTTTAGATATTTTTGATATATCTAAATATGAATACATTCTTATATGTTTTATAGTATCAATCGAATATAGTTTTTCATTTGTTCTACAATCTTTGCATAACAATCCATGTCTTTCAAGCGATAAATTAATAATATTATTTTTATTTCCACATATAGAACAACTATCTAATGATGGGGATACTCCCAAATAATTTAATAACTTTAATTCCAATATATTTGTTAATACTCCTGCATCTAATTTATCATTTAGCTTTAATATAGTTGAAATAAAATCATTGAATAATTCATCATATATATCTACTTGTTTCGCTACTTGATAAATCAATTCCATTAAATAAGTTGTATATCCAATATTCATAATATCTTTTTTTATATTACTTAAATTATTTATTATATCTACATTAGTTAATGTTGATAATTTACCTTCTTTATAATATATATTAAACTTTCCATAAGTCATTTTAGATGAAGCACTACATAAAGTACTTTTTGGTTTTTTGCATCCTTTAGAAATTACTGAAATAATACCATATTTTTTTGTAAATATTTCCATTATTTTACTTGATTCCAAGTAATCTCTTTCTTTAAGGATAAAACCCTCTATTATTTCTTGCATAATAGCTCCTATCTATCTTTTAAGCCTAATTCAACTAAATATTTTTCTTTATCTCTCCAATCTTTAATAACTTTAACATTTAAATTTAAAAAAACTTTCTTCTTATAATATTCTTCTATTTCTATTCTAGCTCTAGTTCCAATTTCTTTTATCATAGAACCATTTTTTCCTATAATTATTTTTTTAATATTTTCTCTATCTACTATAATTGATGCTCCAATATTAATAATGTTTTTCTTTTCTTCAAATTCTTCAATTATACAAGTTACTGTATGTGGTATTTCTTCCTTAGTTAGATGTAATACTTTTTCTCTTACTAATTCACTTATATAGAAGTTTTCATCTTTGTCTTGAACAAATAACTCTTCATCAGAAGTAATAAATTCTTTTATTGTTTTTAATAATTCTTCTATATTATCTTTTTTATATGCGCTAATAGGCACAATATGAGAAAAATTATATAATTTAGAATATTCATCTATTTTAGGTAATAATTCATCTTTTTTAACTAAATCAATCTTATTTAATACTAAAATAGTAGGAATATCAGTTAATTTATTTATTAAATATTTATCCCCTTTACCCAAATCTTCAGTAACATCAACAACCATTAATATTAAATCCACATCTTCCATAGATATATAAGCTTTAGAATTTAATATATTTCCTAATTTATATTTAGGTTTATGAATTCCAGGAGTATCAACGAAAATTATTTTAGTATCTTTATCTTCATAAACACCTTCAATATTATTTCTAGTAGTTTGTGGTTTATTTGATATAATTGAAACCTTTTTATTTAATAAACTATTTATTAAAGTTGATTTTCCAACATTAGGTCTTCCAATTATACTTACTATTCCATATTTCATAGATTCTCCTCACTAAATGAATAAGGAGTAAGTTGATCTAATGTATATATATTTTCTAATCCATTTAAAGAATATATATATATTTTTGTTTCCTTATTTAAATAATCAACTAAAGCTCGTCTACATACAAAACAAGGAGTAACTGGTTTATCTGCCATAATATGTAGCTCAAAAAAATCTTCTTTGTTATATCCATTTGATATTGCGGAGTATAAAGCATTTCTTTCAGCACATATACCAGCATTTGGAGATGAAGTTTCTACATTGACACCCTTAAACTTATTACCATCTTTTGTTAACAAAATCGCAGATACTCTAAAATTATAATATTTGCTTTTGGAATTATCTAATAATTTTTTTAAATCTTCTATCATTTTTTACCTCTTAAATATTAATTCTAGTATTTGAGGAAAGAACACATATATCCCTACTATAGTTGCAAGTAATACTGAAGTTAATACTGCTGCTGAAGCACAATCTTTTGCTACCTTAGCTAAAGGATGATACTCTTCAGTAACTAAGTCAACAGTTGCTTCAATCGCAGTATTCAATAACTCTGCAACTATAATTACTGTCATTACTAAAAACAATAATATCCATTGTGTTCCTGTAATTTCAAAAACAATTCCACAAAAAATTGCAAATATACTAAAAAATATATGTAATAACAAACTTTGTTCATGAGTATATGCATATTTATATCCATAATATGAATTGACCCAACTTGCAATAAATCGTTTAAATCCATATTTTTTTGGACTAACTTCTTTTTTACCTTTTAATTTTTTCTTTTTATCTTTTGATACCGTACTCATTTAAAATGTCCTCCTGTAATTTAAACATTACTATTTCTTCTTCTTTAATCATATGATCATAACCTAATAAATGCAATAATCCATGAATTGATAAAAATGATATCTCTCTCTTAAGTGAATGATTATATTCAATGGCTTGTTCTTTTGACTTCTCATATGATATATAAATATCTCCTAATAATCTTTTTCCTTCGAACATAGACTTATCTATATCTTCTAATGCAAAACTTATTACATCTGTTTCTTTATCTATATTTCTATATTCTTTATTTATTTCTTTTATCTTATTGTTATCTATAAATATTACATTAAATTCAACATTATCTATATTTAATTTTTTTAATGCATATTCCAATAAATCTTTTAAGTCAAAATCTATTCTGTATTTAATCTCATAAAATATATTAATATTATTCATTAATCCCCCAATATTATCTTATACCAATTTGTTACATATAACACAAATAACAGAAATATAATAACTAATACTAAATTTATAAACCATTCTTTCTGTAAACTATTTGGAAGTTTTTCTTTTATCTTATAGAACAACATATAAGTAAAATATCCTATTGAACCTCCTATTACATTTAATATTATATCATCTATATCGAATACTCTACCAATATTTAATTGAATTAATTCAATTACTGTAGATATAAAAAACGAAAGGAATATTGCGGCATATATTTTAGATGTTCTTGTATAATAAGTAATAAACCAACCAAGAGGAGCAAATAGTAAAATATTTCCAACTACATTTCTAAAAAACAATTCAGAATCAATTTTATATCTAAGCATCTCTTTAAATGGTATATAATTAGAAAAACCATAATTATTATCTTGAAAAGTAACTATATAGAATAAAAATAAAACATATATTACAAATACTAAACTAACTAATTCTCTATATAAAACAAATTTATCTTCCTTATTATATATAAAATACATTATTCTAATAGACGCTAAAACAACTACAAATATTGCAGTCATTGGCCATATTTTATTAAGTGTATCTAGTAGAGCATCTTTAATCATAAACTCTCCTACAAAATATATTATATCACATAAAAAAGAGCAAATTAATTCAATTTACTCTTTAATATTTCACTTGCTAATTTTGTATCTGCTTTACCTTTTATTTTAGGCATCAATACTTTCATAACATTCCCAAAATCTTTTGAAGATATAGCGTTAACTTCTTTAATTGAATCATCTATAATTTTTTCTAATTCTTCATTAGAAATTTGTTCTGGCAAATAACTTAATAATACTTCTATTTCTTTATTTAATGTATCTATTGTATCTAATCTATTTGCTTTTTTAAATTCTTCAATACTTTCTTTTCTTAATTTTATTTGTTTACTTATAATATCAATTATTTGATTATCATCTAAAGGTTTCATTATTTTCTTTTCTTCAATTTGAACTGCACCCTTTAATAATCTCAAAGTAGCTAATTTTATTTCTTCTTTAGATTTCATTGCCAAAATTAAATCTTGTTTAATTTTTTCGTTCATTAATAATCTCTTCTTCCTTCAGAAGTTTTGCTCTTCTTTTTACTATTTTTAATTGCGTTTTTCTTGGCTTCTCTTTTTTCTACACCTGGTTTGGTATAGTGTTCTCTTTTCTTATATTCTGAAAAAACACCGCTTTTGGCAGAGTCATTTTTAAATCTTTTGAAAGCACCTTCAAAATTGCCATTTTTTACTATTACCTTTGTCATATACATCCCCTCCTTTGCGGTTATAAATTCAAAAAAATTATATCAAACTTTCTTTGATTTTTCAACATCAAAAAAAGAGAGATTAATTATCTTCTTTCTTTTTTTCCTTGCTTAATACTAATTTACCTTTATAAAATCCACATTCAGTACATACTCTATGTGGTTTAATTACTGCTCCACAATTAGTACATTTAGTTGTTTGTGATTCTTCTATTTTGTAATGTGTACGACGCATTCTCTTTCTAGTTTTACTAACTCTTCTAAAAGGAACTGCCATAATATCCCTCCTTAACTTTAATCTTCATCTACAAGTTTCCAACCATCACCTTTGATATTACTTCTATCTAAGTTTGGACTCAAAACTTTAAGTGGAATCTCTAATACAATATTTTGCCATATTAATGGAAGAATATCAACAGAATTCTTATCTATTTTTAAATATTCTTCATTTTCTTTTGATTCTAAGTCAATTACCTCATATATTTTAATATTAAATGGATAATTAACATCAACCAAAGATACTGAACATGGTAATATCATATAACCATCAATGGACATTTCTACTATAATTAAATCATCTTGTTCTCTTATAAAACTACCTTTAATATTTAATGGGCTCAATTTTCTAATGTCAGTTTTTTTAATATAACTGTCATCTATTTTAATATTTTCTTCAAAAGATATTTCATCTATTGAATAATTAAGTAGTTTACTAATATCAATAATCATATTTCCACCGCTATTACATTATACTAGCATATTTATATTTTTGCAACAGAAAAATTATAGTTTAAATGGTATAATCATAATGGAGGCTAATATGAAGTTAGAACTAATAAACATAAATAAAAGTTTTAGTAATAAAAAAATATTAAAAGATATATCTTTTACAATAAATAGTGGTAAAGCAATGGGGTTTTTAGGAAGAAATGGTGCTGGAAAAACAACTACTATTAGAATAATAATGGATGTATTTAAAGCAGATAGTGGCTCTATAACAATAAATGATAAACCTTTTTTAAAAAAAGATTATAAAATTGGATATTTACCTGAAGAAAAAGGAATGTATCAAAAGATACCATTGTTAAAACAATTAGTGTATTTTGGAGAATTAAAAGGATTATCCAAAAAAGAAGCTATAGAAAAAGGAACAGAAATAATAAATAAAATGGGATTATCCGAATATCTCAATAAACCTTTATCTATGTTAAGTAAAGGTAATCAACAAAAATTTTTTATTGCGCAATCAATTATAAATGATCCAGATATATTGATATTGGATGAACCCTTTGGAGGCCTTGATCCAGTTAATGCTCAAAGTTTAAAAGATATTATTAGAGATTACATTAAAAAAGATAAAATTGTAATATTTTCAAGTCATCAAATGTCACACGTAGAAGAATTTTGTGATGATGTTACTTTTATAAAAGATGGAAAAATAGTATTATCAGATAACCTAAATAAATTAAAAAAAGAAATGGGAAAAAATAAAATAAAAATTAAATTAATAGAAGATAATGAAGTAGAAAAATTAAATATAATTAAAGATATATTAATAAAAAAAGAAAATGATTATATAATAATTGAATGCTTAAATAATAAAAAAACTAATGATTTATTATTAGAAATATTAAACTTAAAATTAAACATTGAAGAATTTAGTAACTATGTACCAAATTTAGAAACTATATTTATAAAAATAGAAGGTGATAAAAATGAATAATACTATAAAAGTATTCTTATTTGAATTTAAAAATAAATTTAAAGAAAAGACCATTATGATATCATCAATAATAATTTTATTATTAATATTTATTGCAACCTTTATTCCAAGTATAATAAATAACAACAAAAAAACAGAAGAAGAAATAATTAAAGAGCAAATAGAAGAAATGGAAAATGTTGGTTATATAATAAATGATAAAGATATCGAATCTTTTTTAATAAATGATAAATCAGAATTAAAACTCGCAAAAAAATATTCTAATGAATCAGTTTTAATAAATGATATTGAATCAAAAGATATTAAAATTGGTTTTGTAATAATAAATGAAACCAATTATAAAATAATTAGATTTGGATCAGAATTTGCATTCTCTGAAGTATATGATTATGGAATAAAAGATAACCTAACAATATACGCCAAGAATAAATTCTATAAAGAACACAATATAGATCCAATGTTAGTTAGTAATGCAGAAAAAATTGAAATATCATCAACAATACAAGATATCGGAAAAAGTGCTGAAAACAACTTTTTTATCGCTTATATAGGTACATTTATAATATATTTTATAATAATTTTATTTGGAGTATCAGTTTCAACAACCATAGCTAGAGAAAAAAATGATAGAACTATGGAATTATTAATCACAAATACTTCATCAACTAGTTTAATAGTTGGAAAAGTATTAGCTTCTTTAATATTTAGCATCGGTCAAATTATTGCAATGTTATTAATAGGATATATAGGAATTCTTTTAAATAAAGCAAGCTATCCACCAAACTTTTTAAATATTTTAGTTCAAAATATATCTCCATCTTTAATTATAATATTTTTATTATTCTCATTCTTTGGATGCTTAATGTATTTTTTTGTATATGCTTCTTTAGGATCACTAGTTTCAAAAGTTGAAGATGTTAATAATGCAATAGGACCCATTCAATTAATATTTATAACATCATTTATGATATCTATGATAAGTATGAATACCCCTAATTCTTCTTTACTTACAATATCATCTTTTATACCATTTACCTCACCTATGGCAATGTTTGTTAGATACTCTATGACCTTAGTACCATTAATAGATGTTATAATATCTCTAATATTACTTATAATTACATCTGTTTTACTAGCGTATTTAAGTATTAAAATATATAGGCAAGCCACTTTAAATTATGGTAATAAACTATCATTAATAAAAGTATTAAAGAATATAAAGTAGGTGTTTATGAAAAGTACAGGAATAATAATAGAATATAATCCCTTTCACAATGGTCATCTTCATCATTTAAATGAAACAAAAAAAATGTTTAAAGATAATGTTATTATAGCGGTTATGAGTGGTAATTTTACTCAAAGAGGAGATGTAAGCATAATAAACAAATGGGATAAAACTAAATTAGCGCTTAACTTTGGAGTAGATATTGTTGTAGAACTTCCCTTTCATTATGCCACTCAATCAGCAGATTTTTTTTCAAAAGGAGCATTAGAAATACTTAACGAGTTAAAAGTAGAAAATATAGTTTTTGGATCTGAATCTGGAGATATTAATTTATTATATAAATATGCTTCAAAACTAATTAATGATAATCCAATATTGATTAATAATGAATCATATCCATCAAATATTTTAAAATCAATAAATATTGAAAAACCTAATGATATATTAGGTATAACCTATATTAAAGAAATAATAAGAAACAAATATAATATTAAAGCATATACTATAAAAAGAAATACTAATTATCATAGCAAAGACTTAAAAGAATGTAGCGCAACCAGTATAAGAGAAGCACTAAAAACAAATAAAAAAATAAATGAATATATACCATATAAATTTAAATATGAAAATTTAAAATTTATTGAAGATTATTATTCTCTATTGAAATATAAAATACTATGTACTGATGATTTATCAATTTATAATGGGGTTGATGAAGGATTAGAAAACAGAATTAAAAAAGTAATAATTAAATCTAATTCATTAGATGAATTAATAAATAATATTAAAAGTAAGAGATACACATATAGTAGAATAAAAAGAATGTTATTGCACATATTAATAAGTTTCACTAAAACAGATAATGAGAAGTATAAGAATATTAATTATATTAGAATATTAGGATACTCTAATAAAGGTATTAAATACTTAAATAAAATAAAAAGAGATTTAAATTTACCTTTAATTACTAATTTTAATAAATATAAAGATTTATTATATTTAGAATACAAAACTTCTTCAATATATGATATTAATAATATTAATTTTGAATTTAATATGCCTATAAAAAAAGACTAAATAAAAGTCTTTTTATGATTTCGACCATATACATGTTTGACACGTTGAAGTATAATTTCCAGCTGCTCTTGAATAAGTTGTTACATAAGAATTATAAAAATTATTTGATATTGAAGTACTTGATACATCTACTAAAGAAGGCATATTAATATTAACAATTGAATTATTTACAAAAGCCTCTATTCCTATCGAATTAACAGTTGAAGGAATAGAAAGACTAGTTAATTGATTTCCATAAAAAGCTCTTTCTTCAATAGACCCTACCCCATTTGAAATAGATAAATTAGTTAATTGATTATTTTCAAATGCTGAAACTCCAATTGTATTTACACTAGTAGGTATATTAATATTATTAATAATATTTCCACTAAAAGCATATGAAGATATAGTAGTAACACTATTTGGTAATATTATACTTTTTAGAAAATTATTTTGAAAAGAATTTGAACCAATAGTATTAACTGTATTTGGAATTATTACACTTGTTAGTCCAATATTATCAAATGCAGAAGAACCAATTATCGTTAATGTTTTCCCTCCTAAAGTACTTGGTATAATTACATTTTTAGAGCAACTTAAATCATATCCAATAACAGTTGCTTCAGTTACTGAACTAGAATAATCAAAACAACTTTCGTCTACACTTTCTGGAACATTTAAAATACAAATAGAATCTTTTGTAACAGATACCCTCTTTTCATTAAATTCTTTTTTTGCGCACAAAGTACCATTAAATAACATAATCGCTACATATCCATTATAAGTAACATAAATAATGCCTTGATCAGGTAAAGTACCATTATAAGGTATTGAATCTCCTACAAATATACCACCTGAAATAGTATATTTTTTATCTACTGGTACATTAAAAGATAAATCTAATAATCTATCACTAGCAGCTTTAACTAAATTCTCAGCTCCTACTCTAATAGACTCAATTTGAGAATTTTCTATAACTTTTAAAATTCTCGGAATAGAAATAACTAAAATTATTGCTAACACAACTATAACTGCTAATAATTCAATTAAAGTAAACGCTTTTCTATTCATTACTAACTCCTAATATAGTTCTTTTTTCTTTTTAGCAACTAACAAAATAATTCCAATAGTACCTAAAGTAATTATTGAAAACGATATATAAATATAGTAATCCAAAAACCAATCTAATAATATATTAGATAATTTTTCTTCTTTAATTACAGTAGGTTCTTCTTCTATTTCTTTTTTATTATTTTTTTCTTCTATATAAGAATTAATTTTTTTTATAAATTCTTCTTCAGAAATTTTAGTATTTACATTTTCTTTACATAAAAAGTATTCTTCATTACCTATACACAAATCATTATCCTTATATACATTATAATAAGGTATATTAATAACCTTAGAAGATATATTAAAACCATCACAAACACTATTTGGATTTGAATATATTTTAAAAGACATTACAGTTCCAGGTATAATACCCTCAATAATATTATTTTCTATAGTATATGTTTCATTATTATAATCAATTACAATATCTTCTATCATATTTAAAATAGTTACTTTATATAAAATTTCATCTTCATTTTTATACTTTTCTAGTACATAATTAAAATTTAAAGATGCATTTCTTAATTTAGATTTTTCACTTAAAGTACACATTGGATTTAATGTATCATTATAGCCTAAAACAATAATAGGAAAAATTAAAATTAATAAAAATAATATTTTTTTCATAATTCCCCTTATTTTATATATAAAATTATATCATAAATATATCGTTTTGTTAATAAAAGAGAAACTATTAATTAGTTTCTCTTTTTATAAACTCTTTTCCGCCCATATATGGTTGTAATGCCTTAGGTATTCTAATACTACCATCTTCTAAATAATTGTTTTCTAAGAACGCTATTAAAGCCCTAGGAGTGGCTAATACAGTATTATTTAATGTAGATACATATTCATTGTTTTCTTTTTTAACTCTTATTCCTAACCTTCTAGCTTGAGCATCACCAAGTCTTGAACAGCTTCCAACTTCAAAGTATTCTTTTTGTCTTGGACTCCAAGCTTCAATATCACAAGATTTAACCTTTAAATTTGCTAAATCACCACTACAACACTCCAAAGTTCTAACAGGTATCTCTAACGTTCTAAAAAAATCTACAGTATATTTCCACATTTTATCATACCAATCAGCTTCTTCACTTCTATCACATAAAACTACCATTTCTTGTTTTTCAAATTGATGTACTCTATATACACCTCTTTCTTCAATACCATGAGCTCCAACTTCTTTTCTAAAACATGGTGAATATGAAGTTATTTTTATAGGTAATTCCTCTTTTCTAATAATTTGATTCTTAAATTTACCAATAACAGAATGTTCTGAAGTACCAATCAAAAATAAATCTTCATTCTCAATTTTATACATCATAGCATTTAATTCTTCAAAACTCATTACTCCATTTACAACATCACTTCTAATCATAAAAGGTGGTATACAATAAACAAAGCCCCTATCTATCATATAATCCCTAGCATAACTTAACATTGCAGAATGAAGTCTTGCTATATCTCCCATTAAATAATAAAAACCATTTCCACTAGTTCTACCAGAACTCTCTTTATCCAAACCATTTACAATATTCATAATATCTGCGTGATAAGGTATTTCATAATTTCTAATTATTGGTTCTCCAAATCTTTCTACTTCAACATTTTCACTACTATCTTTACCAATAGGAACTGTTATATCTATAATTTGAGGAATAGACATCATAATTTTATCAATTTCACTTTTTATTTCTACTTCTTTAGATTCCAAATCAACCAAATTTTCATTTAATTTAGATACTTCTCCTTTTATATTATTAGCTTCTTCTTTTTTACCTTCTCTCATCAATAAACCAATCTTATCACTATTTTGATTTCTCAATTTTCTTAAATTATCAGCTTCAACCTTAATATTTCTAAATTTTTCATCTAAATCTCTTACTTGATCAACCAGCACTACCTTCTCATCTTGAAATTTTTTTCTAATATTTTCTTTTACTAATTCACTATTTTCTCTTATTAATTTTATATCAATCATAAAACTCTCCTTATATTCATTATATCTTTATATTTATTAACTTTCAATCCAAAACTTTCTTGGAGACTTTTCTATTATTCATATTACTCCTTTTCTAACAAAAAAACTTTCATTCCTAAGGAACGAAAGCCGTGGTACCATCCTATTTACTTCTCTTAATATAACGGTATTTACCGGAAATGTTTACATTTCACTCAAAAGTAGATTCATAAACTATATATGTTAATTTTCACCAACCATTAACTCTCTATAATACATTTATTTATTACTATTCTCTCTCTTAGATTTTCCAAAAATTAATTCTTTAGTTTTTTCTAATATACTCTTTCCAGATTGTTTTAGTTCTATTGAGGATTCTTCTTTCGGAAAAATTCCACAACTCATTTCTAATATGCTCTCTCCAGATTGTCTTGCTTTTTCTAAAAATAGCATTTCCTCTTTAGTCATTCCATAAACACTTTTTTCTAAAGTACTTAGTTTATTAAATCTTCTTGTTCCTATTTTTTCAATAAAATTTGTTCTTTCAGAAATAGTGAAAGCGTTTTTATATCTTTTTTGATCGTTTTCACTCATTTTTGAAACTAATGTTTCTTTTTCTTCTTCAGAAAAATAATAACTATACTTCATCTAATATTCCCCCAACAAAATAATTATATCACTATTTAATATAATAATCTAATTATTTCTAGTGCAGTTATATTAAAATAACTTATTATTAATGCTCCAACACACAAATAAGGCCCAAATGGCATCATGTGTTCTTTATCTTTAAAATAATAATAACAAGATATTGGAAAAGCTATAATAGTACCTAAAAATACTGCTATTAAAGCATTTTCCCACCCAAGGAATAATCCTACTATAAGCATTAATTTTATATCTCCCCCACCCATAGTTTCTTTTTTAAATACTAAATCCCCAAAAGACTTTACTAAATATAAAAAAGCAAATGGTATTAAAGCATCTAATAATATATCTTTATATATTGAAAATCCATTTATTAAAATCATTGATACAACAAAAAAAGTGAAAAACACAAAGATTATTTCATCTGGAATAATCATATATCTTATATCAGATACAATTACGATTACTGAAAAAGAAATAAATAATATAGAAAAAAGTAACTCAATACTTAATCCAAATATTAAATATGATAAAAAGAATAATAAGCCAGTTAATAGCTCAATTAATGGATAAATAATGCTAACCTCTTTTTTACAATTCTTACATTTACCACCTAAAAATATATATGAAAATAATGGTATTAATTCTAGTGAACCTAATTTATGATTACAATTAACACAGTGAGATGCAGGAAAAGCAATAGATTCTTTTTTAGGGACTCTATAACCTACCACATTGAAAAAAGATCCCATTATTGTGCCTATTATAAAGAAAAACATTGGATATATATTAGTTAACATATTAATCTCCTATTACATTATTTCTGTATACATATTAAACATAGGTAATATTACAGACATTAATATTATACCAACTAATACAGTTAAAAACACTATCATTAATGGTTCTATAAAAGTTTTTATTTGAGTAACAGAGTTTTTATGTTGCAATTGGAAGTAATCAGACACCTTCATCATCATATCTCCAAGTTCTCCAGTTTTTTCTCCTGTAAGCAACATTTCATATGCAATTACTGGGAAAGCCCAATGATTTTTAAATGCATTAGAAATAATTCCACCTTTAGCCAAATTAGTAATTGTATCAAATATTAACATCTTATATATTTCATTATTTGTAATCTTACTTAACACTTCCATACTATCTGTTATGAATACATTGTGATTTAATAAAGATCCAAATGTTTTTGTAAATGTAGTTACTTCATTATATATAATAATTTTACCAAATACCGCAACATGCATAGTTGCCCATTGTACTATCGTTCTAAATGCCTTTACCGACTTATATAATGCTTTAAATATTAAAAATATAGCAAATAATCCCATCAATAAATAAAATATATTTTTTCTCAAGAAATTACTAGTATCAATGATTATCTTTGTAATGGTTGGTAATTCTGCGTCCATTTCTTTATATATACCAACAAACTCTGGTATAACAAATATTAATATAAATATTATTACACCAGTTGCAAAAACAAATATTACTAACGGATAAGTCATAGCTGATTTCATTTGTTTTCTAGTTTTATTCATTTCATCATAGTAAGTAGCCATATCATCTAAAACTTCAGGAAGGTTTCCTGATAACTCGGATGATTTTATCATATTAACTAATAATCTTGGAAAAGAATCTCCTTGTTTTTCAAGAGCGCTACTAAAATTTTCTCCCATTGTTAATTCATAATTTAATGATTTATATAAATTTTTATACTTTCTTTTATCAGTTTGTTTTTCTAATATTTTTATAGCTTCAAGTAAAGGTAATCCAGATTTTAAGAAAGTAGACAATTGTGTTAAGAAGAAAACCAAATCCGCTCTTTTAATTTTTCCTCTTACTAATTTAGTTAATACATCTTGACCATAATTTCTTTGAGGTGTAATTTCATATACCTCATAACCTTCCGCAAGTAAATAAGAGTGAACTTCAAGTTTAGAAAATGCTGGAAAAACTCCTCTTTCAAGTTCCCCTGTTTCTAATTTTTTAGCAACATATGTAAAATATATTTTTTGTTCACTACGAACAGCATCTTCTCCTTCAAAATCAATCAAAAGAACTTGTCTTTCCATTTCGGCTTTATTTTCTCTATACCTAACAAATGCAAGATTTTTATACCATTTCTTAATCTTTTGTTTTAAAGGAATATTTTTTTCTTCTTTTTGCTTTTCTTTTTGTTCTAATTTTGCTTTTTTAATCTTTATCGCATTTTCTTTTCTTCTTTTAGATTCAGATTCTTTTGCAGCTTTAAGTTTGGATTCAGTTTCAATTTTTTCAATCAATTGTTTTTCTTTTAATTTCTTTTGTTCAGCTTTAGCAATAATTTTTTCTTCAGCTTTTTTTCTTTTTTCTTCCTTTTTTTGTAATTTTAATTCTAATTTCTTTTGTTTTTTTGGTTCTAATTCCTGTTTCTTTAATTCTTTTAATCTTTTAGCTTCTTCAATTCTTTTAATTTTTTGTTCTTTTTTAAGAATCTTTTCTTGTTCTTTTCTTATTCTATTAACTTCTTTTAATGTTTCTTTATCAATGTTCTTATTAATAATTTCATTATTACTCTTTTGCTTGTTTCTTTTTTCTAGTTTTCTTTTTTCTCTTAACGCTATTTTATATTCTTTCTTTCTTTTCTTTTCTTCTATTCTTTGTAATCTTTCTTGTTCTTTTTTTGCTTTACTTGCGTTATTCAAAGCTTTTTTATCTATATCTTTTTTATTATCCGGTTTTTTTCTTCTTTCTAGTTTCTTTTTTTCTTTTAACGCTATTTTATATTCTTTCTTTCTTTTCTTTTCTTCTATTCTTTGTAATCTTTCTTGTTCTTTTTTTGCTTTATTTGTAATCTTCAATACTTTATTCTTTTTATTTTCATTTAATATTTTTTTATTTTTATCTTTTTTAAATGGTAATAATATTGTATTTTTTAATATTAATTCTAAGCCATAATAAAAATATATAAATGATTTTACTGGGATCATTAATATTTGTCTTAATCCTTCTAAGAAAAAGACTATAATTTTTTTTATTAATTTAAAAGGAAAAAGAACACTCCTCTTTATAAAAGAAGTATTTTTTTTCAATGGAGACGATAACAAATTGTGTGTCTTTTTTTCCATTTAGTAACACACCTCCATAGCCAACCCCTGTATCTTGATTTTATTATATCACAAAAAGAGATATTTTGAACATTTATTAATAATTTATAACATGAAAAAAGATAGAATAATCTATCTTTTAATTATTAATTATATACTACTCTATTTTGACATTGTAATGTGCCTGATGCTGTACAAGCTGTTGTTGTCCAAGATCCAAAACTATTCCATGTTGCACAACTTCCTTGAGCATATGTTTCGCATCCACAAGTCGCTGCGCGACATGAGTTATATGTTTGACATCCACATCCACTTGTTCTACATGAATTGTATCCACAGGCTGATGCATTTGCACATGAATTGTACGATGTACAACTTCCCGTATATGTTCTTTTTATGTATGTACTAATTCCAGTTTGTTTCCATGTAGGTGTTTGATCACACCCTTTAGCACCTGATTCGCTTCTACATTTTGTTTCACACCTATTTGAAGTTGTAGACCAAGATATGGAACTGGCTCCTTTTAAACAACTACAAGTACAAGTATATGCGTTTACGTTACATGTGTTATAAACTTGATTTGGTCCTGCTGACCCTGATGCAGAGCAGCTACTTGGATATGTTTTGCTCTCAACATAATTTCCCCACCATGCACAACTACATGATGAGTTTGGACATGATGCTGCTCCACATGCTGAATTTGCACAAGATTTATAAGTGGCACACGTACAAGATGAATTTGGACAGCTCTTGTATTGAGTACATGCTCCATTGTTATATGTTGCACAAGATGC
>JAAYGD010000075.1 GCA_012727915.1 Mycoplasmatota bacterium
AAATGCATCTTACTTTCTTTCATATATCCTCCCTATTAACACTATATCGAACATACGTTCTATTTTCAATAATTTGATATAAAAAATTATAAATAAACAAAAAACGACTTTTCGTTAAAAAAGTCGCACTATTCAAAATAACGTTTTATTTATTATTAATTTTTCTTCTAAATTCTAAATCTGTTTTAATCATATCATCTAATGTATATTTAGGAATCCATCCTAATAAATCTTTAGCTTTAGAATTAGACGCTATTAACTTAGCTGGATCTCCTTCTCTTCTTTCTACTATTTCATAATTTACTTTTCCATAAATACTCGCAGCATCAATTACTTCTTTTACTGAATAACCATTATTAGATCCTAAATTAACTAGTATTGATTTATTATTATTTAATATGTATTTAGCACCCAATATATGTGCTAAAGCTAAATCTGTAACATGAATATAATCTCTTATACAAGTACCATCAGGAGTATCATAATCATCTCCAAACACTTTCATTTTATTTCTAATTCCAAGTATCGTTTGAGTAACTATAGGTATTAAATGTGTCAAATTATCTTTATCTAATCCAATATCTAAAGACTTATCTGCACCAGCCACATTAAAATATCTAAATATACAATAATTCATATTATATGCATTGCATACCCATTTAATCATATTTTCAGTTGCTAATTTTGATGCCCCATATGGATTAATCGGTAATGTTATATCATCTTCTTCACATATAGGTTTAATAGGTTCTCCGTATACTGCAGCAGTACTACTAAATACCACATTTTTAACCCCGTATCTAATCATTGCATCTAGCATTAGCCTAACACCTTCAACATTATTATAATAGTATTCTAAAGGCATTTTAACACTCTCAGGAACAATTAATTTGGCTGCGAAATGCATTACCACATCTATATTCTTTTCACTATCAAATACTTTATCTAAATCTTCTTTCTTAGTTATATCTCCCAAATAAAATTTAGCACTCTTATGTATCATATTTTCTTTACCAGTAGATAGGTTATCCATTACTATTACTTCATTATTATCTCTAATAAGTTCATATACAGCATGACTTCCTATATAACCAGCACCACCAATTACTAATACTTTCATATATCCTCCTAATAAGATTATATCACTATATAAAAAAAGAATGATAATATTTATCTATCTTTTTTTCTCTAAAACTTTTCTAACAGAAGGATAGTCTCTTAAAGTTGTTTCTTTCATCCCTAGATTGCCCAACATTGGATCTCCTATATTATTTTCAAATCTTTCATAGTATATTTCTTTTGCATCTTTTTTATCATCAAATATTAAATTAAGTAAAAGTTCAATTCTTTTTTCACTTTTTCTTTTTGTGCTTAATAAATTATTTACTTCTATTTGATATTCATAAAAATCAAATATTTCCTTAGAGACTTTTACAAGGCTTCCAAATAAAATAATATTTTCTTTTAATGTTTCTTCATCCAACGTTCCATTAGGAACTCTAAATTCTACTGTGTTCTTTTCTGGATTCCCAATATTTCTTACGTTTAACCCATAGGATTTTCTTTTAGATATGGCACCTTCTTTTATTTTTTTTGATTCATCTATAGTAGAACTACTCATTATTTTTTCTTTTTTCAAAGCACTTTCTACATCATACATTATTCCAACAATAGATGATGCATGATTTGAACATCCTCTTCTAATCCTGCCTCCACGCGCATTAGATATAGCGCATAATTCTTTTTCAAAATATTTATATATTACTAGTAAATTTAATATTGATCCTAGATTTTCCAAATAACTTGCTCCAAAATGTATATGTCCACCACAACTATTATCTACTGAAAAACCATTAGATTTAATAAAATATAAAGTATCCTTAAGTCTATGTAGATCAAACTCATCATACTTCATTATTGGAGAAATAAATTCTATACCATTAACATCATCTAAAGATGCATCTCTTTCTGCATTAAAATCCAAAGGATTTGAATCAATAAACTCTGTAGCTTTGTCTCCTATACATTCAAGTTCAACACCAAAAGTCATTTCAATTGGCAAAGAAACCTTATCTAATATCCCCATAAATCCCCCTCTTATGAGGCACTATTATACTTATTATATATTCTTTGTCAAATATGAGCAGACAAAATTCTACTTTTTTATACAAAAAAAGAATCAAATCGATTCTTCTTAAGGTTGATAGTTTATATTAGCATCTGCAGGAAAAGCTCCGGGGGGTAATATTAATACTAGATGAATTATTATTTATTGTTGCGCTCATATTAAAACAATTACCATAGAAGGCATTTTTATTAATTGTTGTTACAGTAGAAGGGATTGTAATACTTGGAATATCATTATATCCAAATGCATGGCTTTCTATTGTTGTTATAGTGCTGGGTATAATGATATTAGTTATATTCAATCCACCATAGCTTACTAATATAGTATTATCTATACTTCCATCATTATTTCTCTTATATATAAATGCTTGATTACTTGGAAGTTTATTGTTATTAAATGCATTGACGCAATTACAGCTTTACTTCTTATTTCTAAGTTACTTATTATATTATTCATAAACTCTCCTTATTATTGATTTAATAATAGCATTTTTTATTTTTCCGCTAGAGTTCTAAGTGTTCTATATTTATTAAAATTAAATTCTTTTATTTCTAATTTTTTTACCATAGGATCTTCTAAATGAGCATTATATCTACTATAGTATATGTTTTTTAAATCTTCATCTTCGAATAACATATTCATAAAATTATTTATTCTTATATCTGGAGTTCTATTGTCTGATATAAAATCATAAAAGTTTGATTGACTATCTTTAGAACTAGATATCTTTTTAGCGTATTTCATAATAGATCCATATAATATTATATTCTTATGCCAATCATCATATTCTAATGTACCGTTAGGAACTCTAAATTCTATAGTATTATTTAATCTATTTATAATGTTATAAATATTTAATCCAAAATCTTTATAATTTAATATCCTACTATCTATTTCTATAAATCTTTTAATAGCATCAAAATCTAATTTTTTACTATTTTTAACAAATATTTCCATAGTATCAAATATATGTTTAAAAGAATTAGCGTATCTCTTTGCAGCATCCCTGCACATGAATTTTTCATTATTTGATATTAAATATAATTCTTTTTCAAAATAGTTATATAAAAATAATAAATTTAAAAATTCATTAACCTTTTTTAAATATTCAAATCCCATATGAATATGTCCTCCACATGATTGATTAACAAAAAAATCATTAGCATCCATAAAAGTACATACTCTACTAATATTACTTAAATCTTCTCTAGTATAATGCATTATAGGAGAAACAAATTCTACTCCTTTATTTACTGTGTTTTCCTCAACTATTTTCCATTTTTCATAATTAAAATTATCAATAAATATTTGATTTTTTTCACCTTTAGCTTCTATTTCAATTCCAAATGTTAATTCAGAAGGTAATAAACCTTCTCTTATCTTACTACAATCAGAAGTCTTATATAATCCTTCAATACCTCTTATGATATAATCATATTTCTTTATTGAATTTAATAATTTAACTTTTAATTCTACAGAAGTTAATCTTTCTAATTCACTTATCTTTAAAGCAGGATTCTTTAATAAAAATAAACCATAATAAATGATTTCTTGTGATTGTTCACGCTCTATATAAGATAATATTGCATCATCGGTTAATCTCTTTAAATATGAAATCTTTTCCTTTTCAACAAAATCATTCATTAAATCTCCCTATTTATTAATGTGGTCCATATCCTCTTACCTTACATAATGTTCTTCCTAAAGAAGCTAGTTTGGCACTTTGATTATAACCTTGTTCTTCATTATCGTGTATTTTTGGAGTCATATATATTCCAAATACATCCTCTCCATTACTAATTGAATCATAATAATTAGAAGTATTCACCTCTTTATTTGATATAAGATCTACTCTTTTTACTCTTATATTGTCAAATGCATGTTCATATAAAATGTTTCTTAATTTGTTTAATCTATCTTCTAAATCTTTAACAGAATCACTAAAACCATTCTTAGAATATATTTCTAATCTCTTATTTAACATTTCTAACATATTAATTCTAATAAATTCTTCTGGTACTCCTTTAGTATCTTCATAACCTATAAGAATAGCAGGATTATCATTATAATAACCAAACCTAAAACAACCAGCTTTATCTATAAACTTAGCAATACCAATTGCTTGTTCAAATATATATTTTCCTTCTAATTTTTCCACAGTTTCTCCTATACTATTGTTTTTTTAAAACATTCCCTATTTGTAAATCTTTATTATATTCAGATGAAATCAAAGTATATCCCATACCATTATAATAATGATTTATAAAAAGACTCTTACTTATATCTTCACTAGTTAAATCTACAGAAGGAATAATCCTTATAGAATCATATTTATCTTCAATCTTCTCTCTAATATAATCCATATCTCTAACTAACCTATCAAAAGATTCTATATTAACTTTCTTTGAAAAATATAAATCATATCTATTCTCTTCACTCTCTTCTATCTCTGGATATATAATACAAAACAAAGGAAAATCATTCTCTTCTTCGTTTAATATCACAATAGTTTTATGTCCTTTATAACCAGGCACTAAGAAAGGCACTATTGATTTATTTTTAGATAATTTATATGTTTCATCATCCATATCATTTCCATCAAAAACACTAGCATCAATTGGTGGCACACCACATACAAAACTTGCCAAATCATAAGCTTGATCAAAAGTAAATTGTCCGTTAATCTTTTCCATTTAATATCTCCTTTTATATGGTTATTTATACTATCACAATAATAATAAAAAAGCAATATTTGAAATGCACCCTTTAAAGTAGACATAAATAAAAAAGAATCAATATTTTGATTCAATTATTTTACTATTAACTTTTTTATTGGATAATAATAAAACTAATTTGTTTTTCTTTTCTCTAATAAATACTTTCTTGTAATAAAGTTCCAAATCATTACTATAAATGTTGCTATTAATTTTGAAATCATATAATGTACATTTCCAATATGAGATAGCAAATATAATATTACTTCATTTATTCCAAGTCCAATTAATGCTCCGCTCAAGAACAGAGATTTCTCTTTTGCATTTCTTTCTTTTCCAGCTTCAAATACCCATACTACACTAAAATAATAGTTAAAAACAAAAGAAATAGAAAAAGATACCACTTGAGAAATTAAAAAATGAAGACCAATTACTTCTGTCAACAAATAAAGTATTGAGTAATCTATTACAAAAGCAATTGCCCCTATTAAACCGAATTTTAAAATTTGACTAATCAATTTTTTCATTATTGTTCTCTAATATGTTCATGAATAGTTCATATTGCTTTCTATCTTTTTTATTGATATGAGATAAAACTATTCCCACAAAGAAAGAAACAACCATGGAAAGCATTGCTAAATTTGATATATTTTGATTATTAACATCAAATATCAAATTTGAAAAAATTAACCATACTATAAAACTCAAAAAGGAAATAACATTAAAATATAATCTTGGTCTATACTCTCTTGTTAATTTTAATATTGTCATTAGTATCTTAAACCCATCTTTATATGTGTTTAATTTTGATTCACTGCCTTTTGGCCTATCTTTATAATCCACTTCAACTTCAACAACTTTATAATTTTTATTTGATGAGTGTATAGTCATTTCAGTTTCTATTTCAAACCCTTTAGATACAATCGGAAATCCTTTTACAAACTTTCTATTAAAAGCTCTATACCCAGTCATTATATCTTTTACTTTATTATTAAATAGTTTGTTTACTAATAATCTAACTAATTTGTTTCCTATATTATGAAAAGGCCTTTTATTCTCGGTAAAATAAGTTGAAGATAATCTATCTCCAATAACCATATCCGCTTTTTGTTCTAAAATTAAATTACACATTTCTCTTGCGTGTTTTGAGGGGTATGTGTCATCACCATCTATCATCAAATAACAGTCTGCTTCAATATCTCTGAACATGCTTTAATTCTTTTTTAATAATCTCAATTCTCTTTGCTTTTATATCATCAGCAGCTCCAGGGAATATTCCCTCTAAAAAGCTTACAATTGGTAAATCTTGTTTTACTAAAATGTTTTGTAGTACTAATTGAAATTTAAAATCCTTAATATCTTCTTCCATTTCTTGATATTGAGGTAGTTTCCTTGAAACAATAGATGCTTTTGTTTTATCATCAAATGCTTTATATTGTATTATTTCTTGAGTAGATATTATAATTTCTAATTTTAATCTTTCTACAAATTCTTCATTTAATTTGTCTCCTGGGAATGCAAAATCAATAGAAGCTTCAACAAAAGCATCTTGAAATTCATTTCTAGGACTTTCAATCATTATTAATAAATCTTTATAAAAGCTTAATTTAGTATTTAATGCTTTTAAATAATCGTCATTTAAAATAGTCATATAATCCCCCCTTCTTAAATGTCTTGGAATATTATAACAATGAATTATTTTTTGTCAAGTAACTTGAGATTATTTTGGAAGATAAGTCCATATCCCCTCTTGAGATGGGGCAGTATATACGCCCCCTTGTTTTGTTGGATTATAAGTATCATAAAAAGTATGTGTTTCTGAAATAGCATTAGTTTTTGCATTAACATTTGATGGTATTTCT
>JAAYGD010000076.1 GCA_012727915.1 Mycoplasmatota bacterium
AATACTCCTCAATGTTTATTATTTTTATTATAGCACAATAGAATCTATTTACTTCTCCATATAGCTATCTGTAATACTTTTATTTGTAGTACCATCTTCATTCTTATAATCCCAATTACGATTAAGTATATTAGTTATATTATAATCTTCTACACTCCAATATTTATGATTATTAACAAATATTACTTTATATTCTTTATTCCAAAATATTTCTATCTCATCATAGTGTTCTTCTATATATCTATTTAAAGCTCTTATTTCGTCTAAATACTCTGAAGTATATTCTACTATTACATATTCATGAGGAGCTCTATTTGAGTATGTTTTAGCGTATCTAAATGTATATTTACTAACTATATCTTCAAATTCTTTTTTATTATTTATTATCATATTTATCCTTTTTTATAATTTATTAAATTCTTCTATTAGTAATCCATAATCATAAAAATCTCTATATTCATTTGATTCAGCAACAAATGCTTGTTTTCTTCTGGTTCCTTCTAATATAAAGCCTAATTTTTCTAACACCCTCTTTGATGAATCGTTTCCTTCAATTGTATCAGCATAGATTTTATTCAAATTTAATTTTTTAAAACCTACTTCAATTAATTTTTTACATGCCTCGGTACAATAACCTTTATTACAATAGTCATAATCAAATAAATATGATATTTCTGCATTTTTATTTATTTCATCAATTTTTAAACCCGCAAACCCTATTGGTACATTATCTTTTAAATAAATAGTCAAAGAACCAGCATATCCATTTTTAAACTTACTAGCTTTTTTTTCTAAAAAATCAATTCTCTCTTCCCTTGTTTTGTTCTTAATTCCCCCTAAATATTTTTGGGTTGTTTCTTGTTTATCTAGTTTTAACATTAATTCAATATCTTCTACTGATGTGGGTTTAATTATTAATCTTTCGGTTTCTAAAGGAAGTAAATTTATAAATTTTTCATTCTTCATTTTTTTCCTCCAATATATTAATCACTGACTCATAAACCTCTTTTGGTTTAATTGTATTGATACAATTATAGCTGTTGCCAAATGGTTTATAAATTTCTTTACATTTATAATTTGTTTTTTTCACTCATTTAAATTATAGCATAAAAAAACAGACTAAATTAAGCCAAAAGTTAATATTTATTCTTTTATTATTTTTAATAAAATATTTTTATTGCTACTTCTTTTCCAATACCTTTATTCTTATATGCATTTAATATAAACATTTCTAAAAAATTATAATTACCTTTTTCCTTATTTAAAACCATAAAATTATCGTCAATTAATACAAATCCAGCATACTTTCCATCTACTTTAACAAAAAAAGCATGATGATTTTCATCTCCATTAAAGTAAAAATCAATTTCATTATATTCAAATAATCCATGTTCATTTAAATCCATAGGTAAAGATGCAGTGATATCATGCAAATATAATTGAAACATATTATTTAATACACTTTTATCTTTCTTATCTATTTTTTATAAATCAATTTTCATTATTCCTCCTATCTTTTTTAATGTCTTTCTTTTATTTGGTTTTTAAAACTTCATAGCATTCTCCATGAATTATCATTACTATAATATATTTCTTTCATAAATTTATCCTTATAAATCCCTTATTATTTCTACATTTGTATAATTCTTAAGTTCTATTGCAAAAGAAGATGCTTTAGATTTAGGAACTAGCATATATATCTTATTCTTAGTTCTAGTTAAAGCCACATAGAATAGTCTTCTTTCTTCTGGATAATCTACTGGTTCATCTATCTTTGGCTTAATTAATTTCATAACTGGTTCGTCTTCTATTTTAGAAGGAAATCCATATATACCATCTTCCAAATCTAAAAGAACACAATAATCATATCCTAATCCCTTTGCTTTATGAATAGTAAGAAAATCTATATGCATATCTTTATGATTTAAAGAGATT
>JAAYGD010000007.1 GCA_012727915.1 Mycoplasmatota bacterium
ATATAGACTTACCTGATACAGTAAATGATTATATGAAAAGTATATCTTCAATAACAGGAAGGAACTACGCTCCATTTGTATATTATGGAAATCCAAATGCTAAAAACATTATTGTTGCGATGGGTTCTGTTTGTGAAACAATAAGAGAAACTATAGATTATATTGAAGGAGATATAGGTTTAATTGAAGTTCATCTCTATAGACCTTTCAGTTCTAAATATTTATTAGATGTTTTACCAAAAAGCGTAGAAAAAATTGTAGTATTAGATAGAACTAAAGAACCAGGTAGTATTGGAGAACCATTATTCTTAGATATTAAATCAATAGTAAATGTTCCTGTTTATGGTGGTAGATATGGTTTATCAAGTAAAGATACTAATCCATCACAAATAAAAGCTATATATGATTATATGAATAATGGAACAATATTTCATGGATTTACAATTGGAATAAATGATGATGTTACTAATTTTAGTTTAAAAGAAACTCCTTTTGAAATTAATGATGAATCAGTAAAAGAATTTTTAATTTATGGATATGGTTCTGATGGAATGGTTGGAGCTTCTAAAGATATTATTAAATTAATTGGAGATAATACTGAAAGTAAAGTACAAGGTTATTTTCAATATGATTCTAAAAAGAGTGGGGGATTAACAAGAAGTCATATGAGATTTTCTAATAAAGAAATTAGAAGTACTTATTTTGTTAATAATCCTCATTTAGTAGTATGTTCTAAAGAGAGCTATTTAAATAAATATGATATGATTTCAAATATTAGAAAAGATGGAATCTTTATATATGTTACTAATTTAAATGAAGAAGATTTTAATAAGAAACTTAATAAAGAAAACGTATTAAAAATAATAAATAATAATATAAAAGTTTATATAATTGATGCTTATTCAATCGCAGAAAAAAACAATTTAAAAAACAAAGTAAGCACTATTTTAGAAGTATGTATTTTAAAATTATTAAATTTATCAAATTTTGATTTAATTTTATCTAAAATGAAAGATAATATTTCAAGTAGATTTGGAAACAAAGGTGAAGATATAGTAAAGAATAATTTAAACTCTATTGAAGAAGCTATATCTAGTTTAAAACTAGTAAGTATTAATCAAAATTTATATAGTGATGAGTTATTTACCTTGGGTTCTGGAGTTAAAGTTTTTGATTATATGAATGAATTAAGGGGAGATTCTTTAAAAGTAAGTGATTTTTTATATATGAAAAATGGTACTTTCAATATAGGAACAACTAAATTTGAAAAAAGATCTATCGCTGAATCTATACCTGTATGGAATAAAGATAATTGTATTCAATGTAATCAATGCGCAATGGTATGCCCTCATGGAGTAATTAGACCATATTTATTAAATGAAGAAGAATTAAATAATGCTCCTGATAGTATAAAAAATGATGTAATACCTGCAGTTGGGTCTGATTATAAGTTTAAGATTGGAATATCTCATATTAATTGTATGGGGTGTTCGTTGTGCGCTAATGTTTGCCCGGGAAAAATGGGAAATAAGGCTTTAACTATGGAACCAATTGATACTGCAAAAAAAGATGATAAGTATCTTAGAACTGTAAGTATCAAAAAAGATCAAGTTAAAAATACAATTAAAGGTTCTCAATTTAATAAACCTTTATTTGAATTTAGTGGAGCTTGTGCAGGATGTGGAGAAACTCCATATATAAAATTATTAACTCAATTATTACAAGATAGATTAGTAATAGCAAACGCTACAGGATGTTCTTCTATTTATGGAGCATCTTTACCAAGTATTCCATATAATATTCCTTGGGCAAGTTCTTTATTTGAAGATAATGCTGAGTATGGTTATGGAATGTTAATTGCTACTAATACAATAAGAAATAGAATAAAAAACATTATGGAATCTAATTTAGAAACGAGTAATGGAAACTTATTTAAAGAATGGTTAGATAATCCAAATGATTATGAAATAAGTAAACATGTTTATGGAAATATTGATTATAGTTTGGTTCCAGAATTAATTGAATTAAAAGAATTTATCCCATATAAATCTATATGGACAATTGGAGGAGATGGATGGGCATATGATATAGGTTTTGGTGGAATTGACCATATATTATCTTCTAACGATAATGTTAATATATTGGTACTTGATACTGAAGTATATTCTAATACTGGAGGTCAAGCTTCAAAATCATCAAATAAAGGTGCAATTGCTAAATTTGCATCTAGTGGAAAAGTAACAACTAAGAAAGATTTAGCTAAAATAGCAATGTGTTATCCTAATGCATATGTAGCGCAAGTATCATTAGGTGCTAATATGCAACAAACTATAAATGCATTTTTAGAAGCAGAAAATCATGATGGACCTTCAATAATAATTGCGTATTCTCCTTGTATAAGTCATGGAATTAAAGGGGGAATGGGGAATTCAAATGAACAAGAAAAAATGGCAGTTAAATCTGGATATTTCCCAATATTTAGATATAATCCTAAAGAACCAAAATTCACATTAGATTTTAAAGAGCCTGATTTTAATTTATTTAATGATTTTCTTAATTCACAAACTAGATTTAGTATGTTAACAAAAATTAACGAAGAAAATGGTGAACAATTATTAATAGATTTAAAAGAAGAAGCTATAAAAAGATTTGAATATTACAAAAATATTGAAAAATAAATTTAAAAAGAGTAAATACTCTTTTTTTAATAAATATAGTATAATTTAAATATGAACATAAGGAGATAATATGGAATCAAAAGAAGATATTATTGATATACCTAAATGGATGAGATTAGATAATGCAGCAACCATATATCCATATACTATTACAAAAAAATATGCTGCTACTTTTAGATTGAGTATCACTTTAAATGAGAAAATAGATGTTATTATTTTAAAAAAAGCTTTAAAAAAAGTATTAAAGAGAATTCCATCTTTTAGTTATAGAATAAGAAAAGGTTTGTTTTGGTACTATTTAAGTTATTTAGAAGGTGCTCCAGATATTTTAGAAGATATAAGAAATCCAATGTGTAACTCACATTTTAAAGATAATAAACATTTTATGTTTAAAGTAAGATACCATGGTTCTAGAATTGCAATAGAAATATTTCATTCTTTGACTGATGGAATGGGAGCAATAACTTTTTTATTAACTTTAACATCAGAATATTTAAAATTGAAATATAAAATAAATATCCCAAATAATTCTTTTATATTGAATACTAAAGAAAAACCAAAAAAGGAAGAATTTGAAGATAGTTTTAAAAAGGTTGCAAGAAATAGGGGTAAACTAGAGAAAGAAAAACCAGCTTATCATGTTTCAGGGATTCAAGAAGAAGGGCATATAGTAAATATTATTACTGGAAAAATACCAATAGATAATTTGAAAAGTGTTTCTAAAAAATATAATTGTACTATAACAGAATTTTTAGCGGCTATTATGATTTTATCTATTCAAGAAATTCAAGAAAAAGAAAAATCTAAAAGAAGGAGAAATAAACCAATAAAGCTTTCTATACCTGTAAATTTAAGACCTTTCTATAATTCTAAAACTTTAAGAAATTTTTCTTCTTATGTTAATGTTGGAATAGATAGTCAATATGGACATTATTCTTTGGAAGAAATAATTATTCAAGTAAAAAATCAAATGGGTATGATGATTACAGAAAAAAAGTTAAATGCTAAATTAACTGGTAACGTAAAAATTGAAAACAATAAATTAATAGGAATTATTCCTGCATTTATTAAAAAATATATTTTATCTATTGGTGAAAAAATGATGGGAGATAGATATTGCTCTAGCAATTTATCTAATTTGGGTAACATATCTTTACCAAATGAAATGGTTCCTTATTTATTAGATATGAATGTTATGGTAGGAAGATCAAAAGGAAAGCCTAATTCAGCTGCTTGTATAGGATATAATAATAATTTATATATTTCTTTTTCTAGAAAGATAAAAGAACCTATTACTGAGAAATTATTTTTTACAAAATTAGTGGAAATGAATATACCTGTAGAAATTGAAAGTAATCAAGGGAGGTAAATATGTCTTATTGCGTTAATTGTGGCGTTAAATTATCCAAGTCAGAACACAAATGCCCTTTATGTGGAACGATAGTGGTAAATCCAAATATTGATATAAATAATATTGAGGAAGCATATCCAGATAGGATTGAAATTCATAATCCTAAAATAAATTGGAAATATTTATTTAATTTATTTAATATGTTTCTTATAGTATTTGGATTAACTACTGTATTATGTGACTTATTTATTATTGGAAAAATAACGTGGTCATTATATGTTTTGGCCTCTACTGCATATGTAGGAATAGTGTTATTCTTTATGTTTTTAAAAAACAAATATATATCTTTAATTATTTGGTTATTAAGTACTGAATTATTTATATTTTTAATCGCATATTTAAATAATGGAATGAGTTGGTTCTTATATTTAGTAATGCCATTTTTATTTATCTTTGGAATATTTTGTTTGATAATTCTTTGGATAATTAAAAGAAAAAATAAGAATTTAATTAGAATACTTTCTTTTGTATTGTTCTTTTGTGCATTATCAATAATTGTAATTGAAATTTTAATAGATCTATATAATTTTAAGACAATAGATTTATATTGGTCAATATTTGTAACTTTACCAATTTTATTAATTAGTATTGTTTTTATTGTGATATCCTGCAACAAAAAAATGTTAGAAGAAATTAAACAAAGAATATTTATTTAAAAATTGACTAATATGAAAAAAGTTTATAATATTACTTTAAATGGAGGTTAATATGAACAATGAGTCATCAAAAAAATTGTCAGAAAGTTTATATTATATTGGTACTATTGGTTTAATAGAAAACATAAGTAAACAAGATTTGATCGATTTTAAATCAAAAGGTATTTTATATCTATCAAAAAAATACGCAGTTAAAATTGATAATGATTTATTTGTTACTTCTTTTTTTAGCACAGGTACACAAGATGGAATTGAAATTAATAGATTAGATATAGAATTGAGAAAAAAAGATAAGCTTTCTTTAGCGTTATTTGATGAAAATTGGAACGCTGTTATTGGAATATTGCATTTTAGATTTAATGTTCCAAGTATCGATTATATTAAACAAGATAATGATAATCTGTTTGCTGAAGGTATTAATGGAGACAAATGGGAATTTATAAAAAAAAGATGGAATACCTCAAAACAATATGATTATGAAATGGAAAGTAAACTATCAGAAATTGAAAAAATAAGAATTCAACATATGTCATCATTAATAAAAACTAGAGCATTAGAAAATATAGTAAAACAAGATGAGGCAAAAAAATTAATAAGAGAAAGAAGGACAAATGAAAAATAAATATAGTATAAATGATGATTTGTTTACAATTGGAATTATTAATGCTTTAACTGGTTATTATGAAATGTATGCTTCAAAAACTACTAACAATTATGAGAATATATGTTATTTAAATTCGGGAATCATTTTAAAATCTTCTATACTTTATTTTAATAGAGATGAATATGTTGAACATTTAGAGAAATTCAAAGTTCCTAATTCTTCGAAAAAAAATAGATCAAATTTTATGATAAAACCTAAAACCGAAGAAATAATCAGAGTACAAATATATGATGTAAAAAGCGATAGAAAAGTATTGATAGAAAAACAATTTGAAGAGGAAAGATATAGTAAACTACTAAAAGAAGGTTTATCTTATGAATATATTAAAAATTTGATTACTGATGTATTAAATAATAAAGATACTTTCTTTGATACAAAAATTAAAGATAAAGAATATGACTATAATGATGATCAAAAAAAGGACATTAAACTTAAATCTATGAATTTAATGAGATGGTTAGACTTTAAGATTAGAGAAGAAAAGGATGTTAAAATACTACAAAAAAACGATTAAATATCGTTTTTATTTTAATAATTCATAAATATCTTTTAAATCAAGAAGTTCTTGTTTTTCTTTATATTTGGGGATCAAATGCATATGATAATGTTTTATATCTTGCCCAAATCCATTATTTTGAACAATAGTAATACCATCAGGATTTAATTTTTCTAAGATATGTTTATACATCTTTTTAATTATTACATTTATATGGTTCATGATCTCTAAATCAATATCTTTAATATTTTCGTAATGCTTTTTAGTAACAATTAGAATATGGCCATTTGAGTTGGGATTATTATCTAATATTACATTTATAATTTTATCTTCATAGATAGAATAAGAAAATATTTCTTTATTTATAATTTTACAAAATATACAATCCATACTATAACTCCTAATATTATTTTAACACTAAAAGTGTAAAGAATCAAAATATAATATTTACAAATGAACATTTGTTCTTGTATTATAATAATAGAGGTGATATTGTGAGAGAGGAAAAATTATTAGTTTTTGAAGTGGAAACTAAAAGCGGAAGCGACTACAGCGTATATAAATATGATGATATGTGTGTATTAAAAAGCAGTTCAAAAGCATTTAATGGTGCTGACTTTGTAGTTATCAATAATTTATATATAGACGAAAAACTAAATTTTAATGGAAAAGTATATTTCAATGCCCAATTTGAATTATATGAAAAAAAATATAGAATAATTCCTAGAAATAAATTAAAAAAGGTTTTAACTTCTAATTTAGATTCTGTACAAAAAACTACTAAAATAAAAGAATTGGATTTAAAAAACAAAAAGGAATTTAATAATTTGGTTGATGATAAAATAATTTCTATTGATGAAAAATATTTAGAAGAATACGACTTAGATTAAGTTGTATTTTTTAATTGACAAATAAAAAGTTTTCTATATAATAAATCATTAAAAGGAAAATTTATGAATAATGAAAAGACTATGTTAGAAAAGTTCTATAGGGTTGTAATGTCATCATCTATTCTTGATAGAGAAGGAAAAAAAGAAAACAGAGATGGTGGAGAAATTATCCAGATGAAATTAGGAAAATATATTGTGGAATTGGAATATTTAAGTGTGAGAATAATGTCTCCAGAATATTCTGAGACTAATTATGTAAGTATTAGTTTAAGAAAAAGATTTGAGAAATCAATTAAACTATTTGTATCAAGAAAAGATTTAACTAATCCGAGATATTCTTCATTGTTTGGAGAAAATTCTTTGAATCATACTATAGAGGATGCTTTGTTAAAACAAGAATACATAAACTTTATGTTTCTTGATAATAATGAACAAAATATTAATCAAGATTTCGATAGAGGTTTTATATATAATTATGTTTATCCTTCAAAACCCATTATGGATACAGATATATTTTTTTCAAAAAAAATAATAAATGAAGAAGTTTTAAAAACAACAAATAATGACTTTTTAAATGAAATAGATAAAAGATATATTAAAATAAAAGATATTTTTTATAAGTTTGATAATAATGATATATATGCTAAAAAATTAATATATGGAGGAAAAAATGAAAAATAGTTATAAAATAGCAGAGAAATTATATGAAATTGGTTTAATGGGAGCAGTAATGGGGTTAGAGGGATCTTCTATTGATTATTATGGAAGAAGTTATAAAACAAAAATAGGTGATTATGAATTGAAAGCATATTATTTTTCTTATGATAGAAATGACATAAAAATTCCAGAAATTGATATTGTTTGTGTTGATTTATTAAAAGAAGGAAAATATATTAAAAATATTTTTTATTCCAAATCACAACTTGATACTCCAAAATATTTAGATGCTTTAACTAATGATGATGATTTAGAAATTAATAAAAAAGAATTAAGAGAAGAATTTATAAAATACATGTTTTCTTCAGATGAAAAAGATATAAGAAGCGCTACATCTGATAAAAAGTTTCAAGAATTAAAGATTAAAAGTACTAAATTTAATAAAGATATTGCTTTAAAATATCAAGAAATTCAAGATGAATATGCTCTTATTAAAAATGGGACAGTTCGTGTATTATCTAAAAAACCAACTCAACAATAATTGTTGAGTTTTTAATTTACTTATTATTTATAGCGTGTTATAATTTATGTAGAATAGAGGTGAATCAAATGAGATTTTTTATTGTCTTAGTTTTTTTGATTTTTCCTTTTTTTCTAACGGATTTAGTATTAATTCAAACTTTTAATGCACTTAATATTTTTTGGTTTATATTTTCTACTTTTATGTTTATTTATATATATATTAATAAAGATAAAGAATATGAATCGGGTTTTAAAGATAAGTATTATAAAGATATTCCTAGTGATAAAACTCCCGAATTATTGGGCTATTTAATGACTGGTGAAGCTAAAGAAAGATTTTTTATTGCTTCAGTATTTGAATTAATAAGAAAGAATGTAATTAAGATTGCAAAGTCAAATAAAGATTATATATTAGTTTATAATTTAAAACATAGAGAATCTCTTTCAAAAGGTGAATATTATATAATTAAATGGTTATTTCATTTATTAGGTAATGATTATGAAGTTCCTTTAAGTAAAATTAAAGAAGAATCAAAAAAGAATTCTGGATTTTTTTCTTTTTGCTTTCATGAATGGGCAAATATAATTGAAGTTGATGCTGCACAACAAAATATTTTTGAAAATAAAGGAAGTATATTCATGGATATTTTAGTATATTTTTTGATATCATATGTTTTAGCTATGTATAATGCAATTCTTACAAATAATTATATACTTGCAATATTAATAGGAATTGGTACTAGTATATTTATTATATATACAAATTCCTTTAAAAAAAGAACAAAAGAATCGAATTTAGAGTACGAAAAATGGGAAGCGTTTAAAAGATACTTAAAGTCAAGTGAATGTACTTTAAATGATATGGATTCAAAAGAGTTTTTAAAAATATTTGTATATTCTAAAGTATTAAAAATAGAAAAGAATTTTAAAAGCATTATGAAAAGATCTAGAGAAAGAGATGATGATCAATTATTTGTAGCAATCAATTTAGGAATAATAGATGAATTAGATAGAGCAATATCAAGAGGAATTAAATATTCTGAAATGGCTACAAATATATTCTTTTCTAAGAATAAAGGTGTTACACAAATATTAAGAAAAAGGTATAATGATAATATAACATTTATTTATAATAAGGATTAGAGGGAAAAGATGGTAGGAAAGATAATTAGCATTGCAAACTTAGAAATTGAAATTGAATTAAATATAAATGAAGAGCAAAAGAAGAATTTAATTAATTTTCATGTTGTTTTTGAATTGGATGATAGAAGAGTATTGGGAGAAGTATCTTCAGTAAATGAGAATAACGCTAGTATTTCTCTAATTGGAGAAATAGTAAACAATGATTTTATACCTGGTGTTTCTAAAAAACCTTTTTTTGGTGCTGAATGTAGAATAATTAAAGAAGAAGAGTTAGCGCTTATAATAGGAGCTAATATTCCTGGAATAAAATTTAATGTTGGACTTTTACCTCAATATTCTAATTACAAAGTAAATATTCCAGTGGATTCATTCTTTAATAATCATTTTTCTATATTAGGTAATACTGGTAGTGGTAAATCGCATGGTTTAGCTAGATTGGTACAAAATTTATATTTAGATCCTAATAACATTCCTTTAAATTCTAATTTGTTAATATTTGATGCTTATGGTGAATATGGAACAGCTTTTGGATTTTTAAATCGTTTTCCTAATGCTGCCTTTAAAACATATACTACAAAAGTATCGGGTTTTGAAGATGTAAGAAGTGAAGTATTAAAGATTCCTCCTTGGCTATTAGGAGTAGACGATTATGCTTTATTACTTGAATCAGAATCAGTTACTCAATTACCTATGATAGAAAAAGCATTGAAATTAGTTAGTATATTTGCAAAAGCTGAAGAAGAAGTTATCGTATATAAAAACGATATTATTGCTAGAGCATTAGAAGAAATATTATATAGTGGTGGAACACCAATGCAGATAAGAGATCAAATATTCGCAGTTCTTACTTCTTTTAATACAAGAGATTTAAGTTTGGAAAGTAAAGTAATTGTTCCTGGTTGGACCAGAACATTAAGACAATGTTTGATTATAGATAAAGATGGTAAGATTCAAGAAATAAATTTAGTTTCAGAATATTTTAAATCTTTTAAAAAAGAAGGATTGGAATTAAGAATGCCTGATGGAACATATACTTATACTTTGAAAGACTTAAAAGATGCATTTGATTTTGCTTTAATTTCTGAAGGAATGCTTCAAAGTGAACATGTTTATGAAGACGCTAATAAATTAAAAGTTAGAATGAATTCATTAGTTACTAGTGTTAAGGGTGAATATTTTAATGTTAAAGAATATATATCTAAACAAGATTATGTTAAGAATATGGTATATACTAAAGATGGAAGAAAAGCTCAAATAATTAATTTTAATATAAATTATATTGATGATAGATTTGCAAAAGTATTAGTAAAGATTATATCAAAACAAGTATTTGAATATTGTGCTGCTTTAGATGATAGAGCATCAAATCCTTATCATTTAATTCTAGAAGAAGCACATAGATATGTTCAAAATGATAATGATATTAATATTATTGGATATAATATATTTGAAAGAATTACAAAAGAGGGTAGAAAATATGGAGTTATTCTTGGAATGATTTCTCAAAGACCTTCAGAAATAAGCGAAACTGCTATTTCTCAATGTACAAATTTTTTAGTATTTAGAATGCAACATCCTAAAGATTTAAGGTATATAAAAGAAATGATTCCAAACATATCTGAAGAAATAATAGATAAGTTTAAAGTTTTACAACCAGGTAATTGTATGGCATTTGGAAGTGCGTTTAAGATTCCTTTATTATTGAAATTACCTTTACCTAATCCGTTACCATATAGTCAAAATACTGATATTCAAGGTTGTTGGTATATTAAAAAGGGTGAAGAAATTTTATCGATTGACAAATAATAATCAAGGAATATAATAATAGTCTAAACAACCAAAAATTATTGGAATTTTTTGGTGCTATGAAAAGAGGTAAACAATGGGAAGAGCTTATGAAGTACGAAAAGCTTCTATATTAAAAACTGGAGCTGCTAAAGCAAAAATTTATACTATGTATGCTAAAGAAATATATAATGAAGCTAAAAAATCAACTGATCCTGATGCTAATCCATCTTTAAAAAGATTGATAGAAAAAGCAAAAAGAGATCAAGTACCTAGTGATATAGTAAAAAGAGCAATAGATAAAGTTAAAAATGGTGCTAACGAATCGTATGAAAGATATAGATATGAAGGTTTTGGACCAGGAAATTCTACAATATTAATAGATTGCCTAACTGATAATGTTAATAGAACTATAAGTGATATTAGAACAGTATTTTCAAAAACTAAATGTAAATTAGGAGCCTCTAATTCTGTATCATATTTATATGAAGATCTTTCTATATTATCGTTTAAAGGACTTACTGAAGATGAAGTAATAGAGGCTTTATTAATTGAAGAAGTTGATGCTGAAATAGAAGTTGAAAATGATATTATTACTTTATATGGTAAGCCTCAAGATTATTATAAAATAAAAACTGCAATATTAAATTATAATAAAGATATGATTTTTGATTTAGACGAACTAACAACTTTACCAAAAGAAAAAATAAATTTAGAAAAAGAAGATTTAGAACAATTTAATAAGTTGGTTGAAATGTTAGAAAATGTAGAAGATGTAAAAGAAATATATCATAATGTAAATATTTAAATATTACAGGGGGTAATATGAAAAGTAAATTAAAAAAAATAGATATTGAATCTTTGTTAAATTTTATTAAGGTAATTGAGAATAAAACTATTAAAGAAAAGATTAATGATGATGTTGAAAGAATTGCTATTAATCTTTCTGCATTGGATGAAGATCAGTTATTAATGAATAGAGATTCTTTTTTTAATAATAATTATATTCAAATGGAAAAACATTATCTAAAAGACCTAATTAATATATTGGGTTTTTTTATTAAAAAAAATGATATAATATAGAAAAGATGGTGATATTATGAAATTTGTATCTATATTTCCTGTTGATTCTTATGTAGTAATTAATAAATC
>JAAYGD010000002.1 GCA_012727915.1 Mycoplasmatota bacterium
TAAAGGCTTCAGCTATTACTTTGTCATCTTTTACTACAATTGCTCCATAAGGGTAATAACCCTTTTTTGATAATTCTATTGCTTTTCTAACATATTCAATATCTTTAGCCATTTTATCACTTATTTAAATTATACAATAATAATTAAATTTATTATATTGTTTTATTACTAACACTCAAATATTCTTTACTTGTTATCCAATAAGAATAACATTCAATGGGTTCCTCTAAAAAAGTATATTTTTGTTTGTGGGTTTCTTCGCTTCTTTTAATAAATCCCAATTTTTCCATTAACCCGAAGGATGCCACATTACAGATTGCTGATGAAGTTTCAATTGCACTAATTCCAGCATCTTTATATACTTTGTAAATTTTGTAATCTTTAGCTAAGCAAAAGTTTTTTAGTCTTTCTTCTTGTTCATCAAGTGAATGTCCTTCTCTTGCTTGATCTTCTGTTGATACTCTAATATATATACCTACACTTATCATTCTTTGCTCCTCCTATTCTGTATTTATAATTGTGTCATTATACCAATTTTATCATTATTGAAAGACGTTGGGAAGACACATTTTTAATACATATTTTCTTCACTTGGCGATACACTTTTAATACACTTTTTATACAGTGCCTTAATACACAGGTACTGGTTTTTATGCATTTTTAAGTAATTCTATTAGTTTTAGCCAATTTATTTTGTTTGTTTTATCATATAAGAATATTTCGTTTTCATCATTCGAATATTGTCCATATGATAGAATCACATAAGTTTTATCATTCTTTTTTATAATGATTTTTATTGGCTGTATAATCCTAATATTTGTCCGCTCTATAGTAGCTGACATGCCATTGTGCCAAGTAATATAAGTGTTTTTAGTTGATATGTACTTATCTACTTGTTCTCTCAACTTAGAGGTTGGAGCAATTTCTTTTTCAATTTTTTGCATAATAAAACCTCACTCATCCTTTCAGACTAGTGAGGTTTGTATTTATCTACTCTTATGAGTAGTATTATTCTTAATGGGGCGACATATGGGAATCGAACCCATGTATACTAGAGCCACAATCTAGCGTGTTAACCACTTCACCAATGCCGCCATAAAAAAAGTAACAATGCTATTATAGCATTGTTACTGGGAAAATTCAATAATTATCCTCTTCTGCCGTTTGAACTTTTTCTTGATGCTCTACATTCTGGGCATCTAGTTGGTTCATTTTGAAATCCCTTTTGAGCATAGAAATCTTGTTCACCAGCAGTGAATGTGAATTCTTTTCCACAATCTCTGCAAGTTAACGTTTTGTCTGTGTATTCTTTTTTAGTTTCCATTGAAAATCCTCCTTCTTAAAAATCTGGATTTTAATTATCTTACTTTCCATTTTTTTTATAGGAGGTTCGGATCAAATTTAAAATCTATTAATGATTATATCATCTTTTTCAAATAATGCAAGTGATTACCACTTTATTTCTTTAAAATTGTGTAATTTTAAATAATTGTTTATTTTAGAAAAAGGTTTGCTACCCTTAAACCCCTTTTCATAAGAAAACGGAGATGGATGAGCTGATTCTATTATTTTATGAATATTATTAGTTATATATTTTTTCTTTTCTCTTGCCGCGTTCCCCCATAATACAAAAATAACGGGTTCTTTTTTATTATTTAACTCTTTTATTATGTTGTCTGTAAACATTTCCCATCCTATATTTTTATGAGAGAAAGGTTTATCCTTTTCTACAGTAAGCACAGTATTTAATAACAATACTCCCTGTACTGCCCAATCAATTAAATCTGTATTTGTTCTTTCAATATTTAAATCTTCTTTTAATTCTTTAAAAATATTGTTCAATGAAGGCGGTTTTTTTATTCCTATATTTACTGAGAAACACAATCCATTTGCTTCTCCTTCTCCATGATATGGATCTTGACCTAATATTAAAACTTTTACGTTATCATAATCAGTTACTTTTAATGCTTTAAATAAATCTTCTTTTTTAGGATATATAATTTTTGTTAAATTTTCCTTATTTAAAAAAATTACTAGGTTTTTAAAGTAATCTTTGTTAATTTCTTCTTTTAAAATTTTATCCCAACTATTTCCAAACATTTTACACCTCATTTATGATATGTTTCATTGTTAATTATTTTAAACGCTCTATATAATTGCTCAAAAAACACTAGTCTAAACAGTTGATGTGGGAAAGTAAATTTTGAAAAAGACAAGATGTCATTTGACATGTTTTTTAACAAATTATCAACTCCATTTGAACCTCCAATTACAAAAGTAATATTTTTATTAGATAAAATATTATATATTTTATTTGAAAATTCTTTTGATGATAATTCTGTGCCATTAGTATCTAAAATAATAATATGCTCTTTCGGGTCTATATATTTTATAATCCCATTACTCTCTTCTTTTAAGTTTCTGCTTATATCATCATACTCAAAACTTTCTACTTCAATTATTTTTAATTTAGTATATTTTGATAGTCTTCTAATATAATCATTTATTCCTTCAACTAAATATCTTTCTTTAATTTTTCCAACACAAATTACCTTAATCATATTTCAATTACTCCAGTTGGAACATTTTGTTTTGCAACAATTTTTATTATTTTAGTATTTTTTATTTTATTATTTAATTCTTCTAGAGCTTTTTCTTCAGTATTATTTTCCTCACTTAAATGAGATAAAATTATGTACTTGGTATTTTCCCCTATTAGTTGAGACAAATAATAAGAACAAGCTTCATTTGATAAATGTCCTTTATCGCTTAATATTCTTTGTTTTAAATAATGAGGATAACTACCATTCATTAACATTTCAACATCATGATTACTCTCTAATATATATACTTCCTTATTTAATATCAATGGGAAGTGTTTTGAATTAATATATCCAGTATCTGTTATATATACAACTTTATCATTTATTATAAAACCAAAAGAATCACAATCATGTGAATTTTTTATTATTTTAATTGATAATCCATCTAAATCCATTTCTTTATTAAAATAAATAATATTAGGATCTTTTACTTTTTTAATTATTTCCGATTCCATCTTAGGGCTTATTAATATCGATGTATCATATTTTTTTATAAACTTTGAAAGTCCAATAATATGATCAGAGTGTGTATGAGTTATAAGAATACAATTAATATCTTTTGGGTCAACATTAATATTGTTTAATTTATCTTCAATATATTCTAGAGAAACTCCTAAATCTATTAATATTTTTTTATCATTATTTTCTATATATGTTGAATTTCCTTTTGAACCACTTGCAAGAACTACTATTTTCATTATTCTTCTTCCAAATATCCAATAAAAGTACTAGTATTCTTTTTAAACATTAATTTAATAGTACTCGTTATACCACTTCTATTTTTTCCAATTATAAATTCAACAACACTATTATTATTTTCTAATTTAGATTCTTTATTATAATAATCATCTCTATATAAAAATGCAACAATATCTGCATCTTGTTCTATTGAACCGGATTCTCTTAAATCACTCATCAATGGTCTTTTATCTTCTCTAGAATCAACGGATCTATTCAACTGTGCACACGCGATTATTGGAACATTTAATTCTAATGATAGTTCTTTTAGTGATCTTGAAATTTCCGCTACTTCTTGTTGTCTATTATCACTATTTTTTCCACCAACATTTACTAATTGTAAATAGTCTATAATTATTAATTCTAATCCTTCTTCTGAAGACGCCAATCTTCTACATTTAGCTCTAATTTCACCAACAGTTATGCCAGGAGTATCATCAATCTTTAAATTTGTATTTGCAAGTTGACTAATTGCTTCATTTACTCTTTTCCAATCATTATTTTCAAGTTTACCAGTTCTTATTCTATATCCATCTATTTGACCTACAGAACTTATCATACGCATTGCTAATTGCTCAGCATTCATTTCCATATTAAAAACCGCAACAGCTTTTTTTGTAGATGAAGCTACATTTGTTGCAATATTTAAAACAAATGCAGTTTTTCCCATACCTGGTCTTGCAGCAACTATTATTAATTCGTTTTCATGAAATCCTGTAGTTAGTTTATCCAAATCATGAAAACCACTGGCTACTCCAGTAATATCGCTTCCGGCTTCAGATAATTTTTCCAAATTAGCTTGAGCTCTAAACAATACATCTTGTATATTTTTAAATTCAGTTGCTCTTCTATTTTTAACTACATTTAATATTTTCCTTTCAGCATCATCTAACATTTCTCCAATATCTTCAGATTCTGAATACGCTACAGTAGCAATATTAGTAGCAGTATCTATTAGTTTTCTTGATATTGCTTTTTCTTTTACTATACTTATATAATAATCAACATTAGCAGCTGTAGGAACTGAGTTAACAATTTCTAATAAATATTCAGCACTCAAAGAAGAAGAAAAATATTTTTTCTTTTTCAATCTGTCAGATACAGTTGTAACATCTATTGCAACACCTTCTATATATAATTCTTTTAATACTTCATATATTTTAGAATTATCCGATGAATAAAACGAATCTTTTTCAAGATCTTCTATAACTTTTTGCAAAGCACTTTTTGAAATAAATACAGATCCTAATACCGATTGTTCTGCTTCTATATTTTGTGGTAATTTTCTTTCTGTCATAATTCACCTCTATTCTTTAATTAATTGAACTCTAATATTAAACTCTACTTCCTTATTTAGAACAATTTTAACTTCATGAAAACCCAACTTATCAATATTTTCAGCTTTAATATCTTTTTTATCAATAATATAATTTATTTTTTTTAATTCTTCAGATATTTGTTTTGATGTTACACTACCAAACACTTTATCCTCAATACCAGTTTTTACTTTAAATTTTATAATTTTATTTTCTAATTCTTTTTTAATTTGAATATATTTTCTAAGTTCTTCTTTTTTATCTTTTTCTTTTTTTATAATTTGTTCATTTAATACTTCTTTACTAAATTCGGTATATTTAACTGCATAACCTTGTTTAATTAAAAAATTATTTGCATAACCATCTTTTACTTCTTTAATTTCATCTTTTTTTCCTTGATTTTTCAGATCTTTAATGAATATTACTTTCATAATTTCACCTCTCAAATTTCTTTGTATATTTATTATACTACAATTATTATAATATAAAACAAAAAGTAACTAAAGTTACTTTAAGATTAATTTTATAACCATTTCTTTTACTTCATCTATATTCTTGTCAATTATTTGTGTTGCCGCCTCTGTTTTATGGCCTCCACCATTTAACTTTTTCATTATAGATTGTACATCAATTTTTCCTAAAGATCTTGCACTTATTCCTATTTGATTCTTATCTATTTTTCCTATAACAAATGAAGCTTCCACAAAATTAAACGTTAACATTGTATCTGCAGCTTTTGCTAATTCATCATTATCATATATTTTATTATCTTCCGCAATTGCTATTATTACATTTTTGTTTACAAATACTGATGATTTAATTATTTCTTGTCTTTTAATATATTCATTAAAATCTTGTTTAAATAAATACTGTATATCATTATAATCTGCTCCCATTTTTTTTAATAAAGCTGCAACTTCAAAAGTATTTTTAGTTGTTTTAATATAAAATCTATTGGTGTCAACCATTATACCTGAAAGCATCACTGATGCAATATATTGAGGGATATATACATTTAAATCTATTAACAAATCCATAATAATTTCACAACTACTAGATTCTTGAGAATTAATATAAGAATACAAATAATCATTCTCATTAACGCCACCTTTAACATGATGATCTATTAATATTTTATTATTTATTTTATTAATTGATTTTTCATTTTGGATTCTGTCTTCGTTATTTGTGTCTAAAATAACTAACAGTGTATTTTTACCTATTTTTGTTTTCGATAACTTATTAATAGGTATATTAAAACCTAATTTTTCAATATTGTTTAAAGCGGTTTTAACTCCTTCTTCGAAAATATCGTCTTCAATTAATAAATATGATTCTTTGTCAAGTTTAGATGCTATGTAAAAAAATCCAAGTATTGCGCCAAGTGCATCTAAGTCTAAGTTTTTATGTGCAGTTATTACAACATTACTTGACTTTTTTATTATTTCTTCGATCTTTTTTGAATCTATTTTCATACTATCACCATAATTATTATACTATAATATTAAAAGAAAAAGTGAATTAATATTCACTTTATTCAACTTCTATAATTCCATAATCTTTATCTTTTCTTAAATATAAAACTTTAATTTTTCCATCAAATCCATCTTTAAATATATAAAAATCGTGTCCTAACATTTCCATTTGAAGAATTGCTTCCTCTTCACTCATAGGTTTTGTATCAATTTTTTTTCTTTTCGTAATCTTTTGATTTTCTTCTTCATTTCCATTTTCTATTTCATAATTTAAAAATTTATCTTTATCAATTCTTCCAATTTTTTCTTTATTTTTTCTAATTTGTCTTTCTATTTTATCCATTACTAGATCTATTGCTGCATATAAATCTGATTGTGACTCTTCATTTCTAATCAACAAATTTTTTGTAGGAATTGTAACTTCTATTATTTGCTCATGTCCTCTTAACTTTAAAACTATATTTGCAGTTATTTCATTAGGATTTCTAAAAAATTTGTCTACTTTCTCTAACTTGCTTTCAATATAGTCTTTTATTGGCTTATTAACCTCAATATCTTTGCTTCTAATTATACTTTTCATTATTGTCCTCCTTAATCAAATATTAACATATTATTTAAAAAAAAACCACTTTTTATTTTTTTGTTTTATGACCTATTTTATATACGATTATTACAAACACTATAAACAAAATTATATATAAAACTATACCAATTTTTTTGTCTATAACTGCATATATAATAGAGGAAAGCGCAAATAGGGAATTCATTAAGTATATTAATAATACTGTATTTCTATGGCTTATATTTAAACTTAATAATCTATGGTGCAAATGCATTTTGTCGGCAGTCATAATAGATTTTTTATTAATAATTCTTCTTAATATTGCCCAAGCCGTATCAAGTATTGGAATTGCCATAATAAATAAAGGAACTACAAAAGATGTCAATGTAACGGATTTAAATCCTAATATTGCAATTATAGATACAATATAACCTAATAACATAGCTCCACTATCTCCAAGATATATTTTAGCAGGATAAAAATTATGAATTAAGAATCCTAAAGTAGTTCCTAACATTATTAAAGTTAAATAAATATCTAAACCATTGTATTTACCAGACACAAACGATATTATAGCAATTGTAATAAAAAATATTTCTGATATACCGGTAGCTAGTCCATCTAATCCATCAATAAAATTTACAGCATTAATCATTCCTAAAATGAATATAATAGATATTAATTGATCAAACATTCCAAAATCTATATATATTCCAAATGCATCAACCTTTTCTATAACCAAACCGCCGTATAAAACAACAATAATAGCCGCGATAAATTGACCAATAAATTTATATTTTGCCTTAATTGGATTTAAATCATCAATCATACCAGTAATTAAAATTATAATTCCTCCTAATATAATAGGTATCATATCAATTATTTTGCTTGCAAATACCATATATCCGAATATAAATGTCAAAAAAATAACTAATCCTCCTAAGGTTGGCATAGGAATTTTATTAATTCTTCTTTTATTTGGTTTATCAACTGATTTAATATGAAAAGCTATTTTTTTTATAAAAGGTGTAATAATAAATGAAAATAAAAAAGTTGAAATTATAATTGTAACTATTTCTTTTGTATCTAAATACATAATTATCCTCTCATTTAATTAAAGAAAAAAGTTGATAAATATCGAATATAAAATTAGTAAATAAATAAGACAAACTTAGTGATATAAATAAATAAAATAATTTAATTTGATTTGTGCTATTTTTTTTAAATGCATTTTCCATTTTTAAAGATGAAACACTCCATATTGAAAATGGAATAATTATTAAATATATTATCAATTTAACATTCATTTTCATAATCCTTTATTTTTTCAATTCTTTTCAAATGTCTTTCTTCTATTTCAAAATTACTTGTTAAAAATTTATCAATAATTTTTTTTGCTTTTCTAAAACTTAATGCACCACTTATTGCTATTGCATTTGCATTATTATGCTTTCTAGCATAAAGAGAGTCAGTTGTACTATCAGCTTTAACACATAAAACACCATGAACTTTATTAAGAGCTATTGACATACCTATTCCCGTTTTACATATAGCAATACCAAAATCAATAGATTTATTTATAAGATTGCTTCCTAATTTAAACGCAAAATCAGGATAATCAACAGATTCTTCACTGTTTGTGCCATAATCCATTACCTCATATTTATCAACTAAATACAAAATTAATTTTTTCTTTAAAATATATCCACCATGATCAGAAACTATACCTATTTTCATATGTGCCTCCATATATATTATATAACAAAAAAAAGATAATTTAAATTATCTTAATTTTCTATTCCATGTTTTTTGTTAAATTTTTCTATTTGTCCAGCTTTTGATTTTCTATTAACTTGTTTTCCTTGATAAAATGGATGACATTCAGAACAAACTTCAACATGAATTTCATCTTGTGTTGACTTAGTTTCAAATGATGATCCACATGCACAAGTAACTTTTGAATCTTTATATAAACTTGCTTTTTTACTCATGATAACCTCCTTGATAAATAAACTTTATATAGTATATCATTATAAATTGCAATTATCAAGAAAAATTAATCTTCTATACTAATTTTTGCACCAACTTCTTGAAGTTTTTCAACAATCATTGAATAACCTCTCAAAATATGTTCAGAATTTTCTATTTCGGTTTTTCCTTTTGCAATTAATCCTGCAATCACTACACAAGCACCGCCTCTTAAATCAGTAGCTTGAACAACTTTCCCTTTTAAATTTGTTTTACCAGTTATATATGCTTTTTTATCTTCAATTCTTACTTTTGCTCCCATTCTTTCTAATTGTTCTAAATTTTTAAATCTGTTTTCATATAATGTTTCTTCAATAGAGCTTACTCCGTTACATTGTGTTAAAAAAGTTGATAATGGTTGTTGTAAATCAGTTGGAAAACCTGGGAATCCCAATGTTTTAATACTGATAGGTTTCAAATAATCAACCGAATTAATAATGCAATGATCATCTTTAACAACAATATCTACTCCAGATTCCTTAAGTTTTAATATTAATGATTCTAAATGTTCTGGAATGATATTTTCTATAACTAAATCTTTCCCTAATAATGAAGCAATAATAATATACGTTCCAGCTTCTATTCTATCAGGTATTACCTCAATAGATGCTTTCTTTAATGATTCTACACCTTCAATTATTATTATACTTGTTCCCGCTCCTCTAATCTTTGCTCCCATATTATTTAAAAATGTTGCAATATTTACTATTTCTGGTTCCTTAGCGGCATTATTAATAGTAGTAATTCCTTCTGCCTTAACTGCAACCAACATTGTATTTACAGTAGCTCCAACACTTGGCATATCCAAATATACTTCTCCACCAATTAATTTATCAGCGAAAACCGTATATTTATTACCTTCTTCTATTACTGTTGCCCCCAAAGCTCTATAACCTTTTAATGTTTGATCTATCGGTCTAGAACCAATAGAACATCCTCCAGGAAAATACATACAAGCCTTTTTATATTTTGCTAATAATGCCGACATAAAATAATAGGATGCCCTCAATTTCTTTGAAATTTCTTCGGGTATTTCTTTTGACTCTATTTTTGAAGGATCAATTTTTATAGTTCCGCTTCTTCCTTTTACTGTAGCTCCTAAAAAAGTTAATATCTCTTCCATAGCTTCAGTATCAGAAATTTCAGGAACATTGTTAATAGTTACTTCTTCATCACATAATATTGCAGCAGGAATTAGAGCAACAGTACTATTCTTTGCACCACTAATTTCTATTTTTCCTTTTAATTTCTTATTTCCTTCTATAATTATTTTAGACACAAAACCTCCCTATTAAGCTTTATTTTTACTTCCAAACAAATTGATTTTTTTATCAATAACATTTTTAATTGCTTCTTCTCCAGATGATATTATTTTTCTAGGATCATATTCTGTTTTGTTTACACCAATAAAATTCCTAACAGCTTCATTCCAAGCACTTTTTAATTCAGTATCAATATTTATTTTAGAAATACCAATATTTACTGATTCTTTTATTAAATAATCATTTACTCCAGTTCCACCATGTAAAACCAAAGGTACTTTTACTGATTCTTTAATTTTTTTCATTCTTTCGAAATCTATATTGAGTTCTCCTTTATAAAAACCATGGACTGTTCCTAAAGCGGGCGCTAATGAAGTAACTCCAGTTTCTTCAACAAATTTTATACACTCATTAACATCTGCATACCTTATATTTGCGCTTATATTATCTTCTATTCCGCCAATTGACCCTACCTCTGCTTCAATAGATACATTTCTTTTTAAAGCATATTCAACAACTTCTTTTGTAATACGAATATTTTCTTCTAATATATTTTTAGATGAATCTATCATAACCGATGTAAAACCAGCATCTATAGCTTTTTTGCATGAATCTACACTAGTTCCATGATCTAAATGAAGTACAACTGGTATCCTTATATTTAAATCTTTTATCATAGCGTTGACTATTGAATATACTACATTGTATCCTCCCATATATTTTATGGCGCCTTCACTAGCACCCAATATTACGGGACTCTTTAGTTCTTCACACTTTTCTAATATATATTTAATCCATTCAAGATTAGTAATATTAAATTGAGGAATTGCATATTTTTCAATAACAGCTTTTTTAAATATTTCATTTGAATTAATCATCTTATTCTCCTTAATCTAATATTATTATCAATTTTATTTAATGTCAAATAAAAAAAGACATCTTTTCAAAAAGATGTCTAATTATTTGTTTAATGTTGGGTAATTACTACACAATACATTAATTTGTATATTAACTTTGTTTTGAAGCTCTGTCGCTTTTTCCATATAATTTCCTATATTAGGATCATTTATAAATGGTAATTTTTCAATTGCATATCCTAAAACAACTAACTCTTCAATCGGATTATATTCTAGATTATCATCAACTTTTTTAGATATATTATCAATTAAACCAAAAATAAATTTATAATTATTTGGATTCTTTTTATATTCAATAAATTTTTCTTCTACTTCTTCAAGTCTTGCTTTTGCATCTAAATCTTTTGTAAACAAATTAGATAAACCATATTCTTTACCAAGATATTTACTAAAATTTGAAATACCACTTTCTAAAGTTCCTCTTATATAATCAAATTTATTTTGTGAGCTAGATTTATCATTTAATAAATTATCTAATCCATTATTTATAAAATCATATAAATCATTTAAACTATTTTCAGAAAACAATATATCTGTTTCAATACCTATATTATTTTCGCCTTCTTTTTTTGCTCCATCGAGCATAGCATTTCTATAATTACTTAATATTTCTTTTTCTGAATTAAGTAGTTCTAACACCTCTTTAGTAGCTAATGGTCTCAAAGTTGGTGTTGGCGCTTGTGTTGGCAATTGTGTTGGTGTTGGTGCTTGTGTTGGTGCTTGTGTTGGTGCTTGTGTTGGTGCTTGTGTTGGCGCTTGTGTTGGCAATTGTGTTGTTTCAGTAACAACATCAACTAACCCTGTTTGATTATTAGATAAGTTAGATACATCTTTATTTTTATTTTTATTTACCAATGTATAAGCATACAATCCAATTGCAGCCGCTGTTACTAAAGATAAAAAGATTGCTACCGCTTTCTTGTCTTTGGATTTTTGGCTATTTTTAGCATCTTTAATTTTTTGTTTATCTGCCTCTTGTCTTATTTTTATGGATTGAAGTATATTTGTATTTTCTTTGGTTGCATTAAATATGACATTGTATTTTTTATCTTCATTTGAATAAATTGTTTTAATGTATCCATTAGATTCTTCAACACTATCAATATTTAAAACTAAAGAGTCAATAATAGGTTTCAATTCTTTTATTTTTTCTTTTCCTCTTACTACGGTTTTAATCAAATCTTTTTCTTCATATACTACTGAACCATTATATTCCAAAGAATATAAAGCTATATAATCTCCGTATATTTTATATTTTACTATATTATTAATTTCATAATTCATAAATATTACCCCCTTTTAATAAATAATATTAAGCTTTCTTTTTTATTGTTTTTGCTCTAGCTTCTTCAACAATAGGATATATTGCATTATCATCTAAATCCACTATAAAGTTACCAGGCATATTAATTAAAATATTTTCGTTATTCATGTTTACTAACACGTTAGCTAAAATTTGAGTTGCTTTGCCTTGCAATTCGTTTTCAACTAAACCCGCTGGATTTAACATATCATTTCTTTGTTTTTCGCTTATATTGTTTGCAATTATGCCGTTCATTGCTTGAATTGCTTTGTTTTCAACATCGTTAATATCTCTAATTAATCCATATAAAGACAAATATTCATCATTGTCTTCGTGTTTAATTGCATTAACTCGATTAACTAATTCATTTAATTCTTCCTCTGTGTAATCTTTTCTTTGAAACATATGAGTAGAAAATTCTGTAAATATTGTTCCGCTTTCATTATTTGCAAAAAAAACTATTTTTCTCTCATCGTTATTTTCGTCCAAATACATTATTGATCTTCCGTCTCTTGGATTTACAGTTCCATTTTCTTTCTCTTCGTATATGTAATTCGCAGGTATTGATGCTGCTGCTCCCGCTAAAATACAAACACTTACGATTTCTATCATAGTTGAATATGGATATCTATCAAGACCTCTAAAAGATCTAAAAATTTGATCATAAGAATCTTTATTTCCAATTAAATGAACATATTGATATCTATCTTCTTCTCTTCTAAATAGTTCTTTTTCAGCTTTGTCAACAACATAATTAGATATTCTAAAATTTTCTTTATTATATTTACCAAAATAATAAGCTACTCTTTCTACAAAAATAGATGCTTTTTGTGCTTCTTTGTTAATATCTTGCCAATCTAAATCATCAAAAGGATATCTTCCGTTTACTAACATAAGTGCATTATATGCAGTATCTAAATTTGCCATTACATCAGTTTCTAACCCAATATTTTCTATTCCTTCAAGAGCAGCGCCTTCCTTATAAGCATTCAAAAAAGCCACTACATCTCTAGAATATGTCCTATTTGGATAAGTAACTGTTTTTTCTTGATTAAGTGGTCTTTCACTAGCGCTTGCAGTTACTAAATTTGATGCCCCCATATTCATTAAAGTAATTAATGCCAACATTGAAGCTATTTTTTTATTTTTATTCATAAAATCCCCCTTTTTGAATAATTTGGTTGTTATTATACATCTTTTTTATTATTTGTCAAGTTATGTATGAATATCATTCTATCTCTTCCTTGTAAATCTTTTTTTACTTCAATTTTTATATTGGTTAAATTAGCTTCTATTATTGAAATAATATCATCTTTTTGAGAAGATCCTATTTCAAATGCAATAACAAAATCATCTTCTAAAACTTTATTAATATCTTTTAATATTTTATTATAATAAAACAAACCATTTTCTCTTGCATATAAAGCTAAATGCGGTTCATTATTTTTAACCATTTTATCTATTTTATAAGTTCTTGCTATATAAGGCGGATTGCATATAATAACATTAAATTTTTCTTTTTTATTTACAAATGGATCTAACAAATTTCCTTTTACGATTTTAATATCTATTTGTTTTGAATTTTCTTTTGCTACTAATAATGCTTTACTACTTATATCTGATATTGTAATATCTATATTAGGCAATTCTTTTTTTATTGTAATTCCAATACAACCCGATCCAGTACCCAAATCCAACACTTTTACTTTGTTATTAAAATGTCTTTTAATATATTTAATTGTGTTTTCCACAAGTTCTTCGGTTTCAAATCTAGGAATAAGTACATTTTTATTTACTTTATAGTCATATCCATAAAAATTTGTTTTTTCTAAAACATATTGTAAGGGTTCTTTTTTCAATCTTTTTATTAATCTTATTTGTTTTTTTATATCATAATTAGATATATTTTTTATAAAATAGTTGGAATCTAAATCACTTAACCCTGTTTTTTTGCAATAAGAAAAAAGATCAATTGTTTTGTAATTTTCTTCTTTGATCTTCATTAATTAATCCCTCTATCAATTCATCCATTTTTCCCAACATTATTCTATCTAAGTTCATTATAGTTAGATTTATTCTATGATCAGTGACTCTGTTTTGTGGATAATTATATGTTCTTATTTTTTCTGATCTATCTCCACTTCCTATTTTATTTCTTCTTTCGTTATCTGCTTTTTCTTCTTTTTGTCTAATTGTCTCTTCATAAATCTTACTTTTTAATAATTGCAGTGCCTTTTCTTTATTTTTTATTTGGCTTCTTTCATTTTGACAAGTTACTACTATTCCAGTTGGTATATGTGTCATTCTTACTGCACTATCTGTTGTATTTACTGATTGGCCTCCTGCACCACTCGACCTATATACATCTACTTTTATATCATTATCTTTAACCTCAATATCAATATCTTCATGCTCTGGCAATACTATTACGGTTGCAGTTGAAGTATGAACTCTACCTTGTGCTTCTGTTTCCGGAACTCTTTGAACTCTATGCGTTCCACTTTCGTATTTTAGTTTTGAATAAGCGCCCTTACCTTTTACTATAGCTTCTATTTGAGAATATCCTCCTGATGTCCCCTTAATTTCATTTATTATTTCAATTTTCCAGTTCATCTCTTCAATATATCTAGTGTACATGTCAAAAAGGTCACCAGCAAATATATTTGCTTCATCTCCACCAGCAGCCCCTCTTATTTCCAAAATTACATTTTTTTCATCATTTGGGTCTTTTGGAACTAACATAAGTTCTAATTTTTGTTCAATTTCTTCTTTTTGTATAGTCAAATTTACGATTTCTTCTTTAGCAAACTCTTCTAAATCTTTTTCTTTAATCATTTCTTTAGCATCTTTAATAGAATTAATGATGCTTTTATAATTTCTATAAACAATAACTAACTCTTCTAAGTCGCTTTTTTCTTTAGATATAGCTTTTAATAAATCAATATTGTTAAAAACGTTTGGATTTAGTAACTCTTTTTCCAAACTATCATATTTTTTTTCAATACCATCTAATCTATCAATCATAAGACTCCTTTTAAATTATATCGTCTGACTCTATTTCTTCCTCATCTATTATAGTTAAATCTTCAATTTCAGATATTTCTTCTTCATCTAATATTTCATCATCTTCATCTATTATTTCTTCTTCTATTTCTTCATCTTCTTCTGTTTCAGTTTCTTCCTCGTCATCTTCATCAATATCATAATCGTCAATTAAATCAATACCTTCTAGATCATCTAAATCGTCCTCATCTAGTATTGTTCCAACTGGATGTTTTTCCTTTAAATCCCATTTTTTATTATCTAATAAATGAAATCTTTTATCTAAATTTAAAGCAGTATAAAAATCTCCAATTACTTCTTGATATTTTTGCTCATCAAGTTGTAGTAATAAACATATTTCTTTAAATAATTCTAGTGTAGTTTTTGGTTCATTATCTTCTTTTATTATATTATACGCAATATCTTGATAAGTTAATTTATTTACTTCTATATCCCTTTGTTTCATTGTTCCTCCTTATTGATGAATAATATTTTATATTCAAAAGTACCCATATCTAATTCTTTATTATTTAATTTATATTGAATATATATATATTTTTCTTTTATTTCTAATTTTAATGTGGTTACTAATAAGTCTAAATTTAATCCCAAAGATAATATTTTATAATTACATACAATTTTTTCGTTTTCTTTAAATTCTAAATTTAAATCATAATCATCGTTTTTTCTATTAATTATAATATGATTTTTTTTAATTTTTAATGTGACAGTCAAATCATCTTCTTTATAAATATAGGTTTCATTATCTTTGTTATACTTTGCATTTGTTTCACAATTTGTTGTTTCATTTTCAGAATTAATCAATACTGTTTTTATTTTTATTTCCTTCATGTGCTTCTCCTATAAAAAATTACATAGCACATTATAACATATTATATTTTAAAATAAATACTTTTTTTAATAAAAAAAATCTATTTTTTTAGATTTTAATTAACATTAACTATTCTTGTAATTGTGTTAGCTTTATTGCCATTTACATCAGATACATCGTAGTACCTATAATATGTTCCTTTTGTTGAAGTATCTACTACTCCAGTTATTGTTATTCTTGCAGTAATATCGCCATCTTTATTATCAATTGCAATAGCTCCTTGTTCATTATATGTGTTACCCACAAGTAACGATATTGTACTTGCTCCAACCAAAGTTATTACTGGTTTTACATTGTCTGATTCTATAATAGTATCCTCTACAATTACCTTCCTTTTTACTTGATCTGAAGTAGAATAACTATATATAATTTCATATTCTCCTTCAGTAGAAGTGTTGACACTTCCTGTAATATTTATTGGATCTAAATTAGAAATTGTAACATTTGTTGTATCAATAACTACAGCTCCATATTCATAATAACTTCCGTTTACAGTTATTTTAATTTCTGAAGGTCCTTTTAATACAATAATAGGTTCTGAATTTTGTTCTCTATCATATAATGTGTATATTTCTCCATCAATTAAATATAAAATTACATTATCAGTTTTTTCAATCGTAAGTTTAGTATTTATTATTAAATCTTTATCATCAATAAAACCTTTATCAAAAAGAGTTTGTACAGTAATTAATGCTATACTATTTGAATCTATTGTTGGTATTTCACTTTTGTAGTTTTGATAATAAATATTTGCAGATTCTTCTATCAATTTAACTTGAGAATCAGATGCAAAGCTTTTTCCATAACTCAAATCTTCATCAACAATAGATATTAATATAGTAATTAGTACTCCTAATAAAATTAATACTCCTAAAGTTTCTATTAAAGTGAATCCTTTACTTTTCATACTTACTCCTTTTATACTACATATCATCAGTTACTATAACATTTCTTTCTATTATATTTGAATTTTGATAAAAATACTTCAAAACATATACCCCTTCTTTAGAAGTATCTACAGTACCCGAAAATGCTGCTACATTAGAATTAGTATTTGTACCATCAAACCCAATTGCTCCCGGATCTACATAAGGTGTTCCCAATTTTACTTTATCATTAAAAAAACCCTTTAAAGTAATAGTAGATTTATTTTTTTGATCAATATCATAAGTAGTTTTAATGTTATTATTATAATCTAAAGTTATATAAATAACGTCATCAATAAATAACGTCTCATTATTCATAGGATTTTTTATATTTGCACCAATATAATTATTATCAATCAAGGTTTTTAAGCTTAAATTCATAAATCCAAATCTATTTAATTCATCTAAATCTCTTATATTATCTGTTGCATATTTCTTAGCTGCTATTTCTATATTATTTACTTGAGCTTCCATTGCTTTTGTTTTAGTTTCTTTCATTTTATCACTTAAAATTGGAATTGTAATAGTAATTAATATCATTATAATAATTAAAACCGCTAAAACCTCTATTAATGTAAATCCATTATTTTTCATTTTTCCTCCTTTATAAAAGAAGACATATTATTTATCTATTTTTATTATTATTTGATATAATCTTTCAAAATCAAACTCTTCATAATCAATCTTTACTCCACTATTTTGAATACTTTCAATTATTTTTTTAATCATATTTTTTGAATTTGATATATCCCCTCTATCTTCTTTCGGTTTAACTTCATCATTAATAATGAATCTATTTTGAGATATAGGTTCTTCTTGAAAATTATTTTGAACTTTATCTGATTCTAATAACTTATCAATATCAAATCCTGAAGAAGTATTTAATGATTGATTTTCATTATTATTAATATTTATAGGTTCAGCATAATTGGATTGTGGTGTTAAATAACTATCTTTTATATCTTTTCTTGGAATTACATATGGACTAGGATTAACTAAAGTAGCTTCTTTAAATATATTTAAATTTGTATCATTTTCAATATTACTTAATCTATTTATTATTTCCATTTGTGGATTTTCTTCATAATTATTATGTGGTTCAGCCTTTTTTTCTTCAATCTCTTCTTTAACTTCTTCATAAACGAATGGTTTTGGAGCATTTATAATTGGTTTAGTTTCTTCAACTTCATTTTCAATATTTTCTAAATTGAAGTTCATTATGTTGTTTGGTCTTTGATTTTCAATAACTTCTTCTTCTATTTTTTTAGGTTGAACCGGAACATCTTCAATTATTTCAGATTCTTTATTATGCATTATTTCTTCCACAACTTCTTCAACACCGTATCTTTCTTTAATAATATCATCTGTAGCTTTTACTGTTAATTTATTATTTATTATTTCATTTAACATTTTTTGTTGTTCATTATTGTCCTTAATAGATAATAAACTTCTTGCATGTCTTTCAGATATTTCTTCCTTTACTAGAGCTTCTTGTACTTTTTCGTCCAAAGATAAAAGTCTAAGTTTATTTGCAATATATGATTGACTTTTTCCCAAACTAATTCCCAATTGCTCTTGAGTAATGCCTCTTTGTAATAATTTTTTATAGGATTTTGCCTCTTCTAATGCTGACATGTTTTTCCTATGAAGATTCTCTACTATTGCAACCTCTGCACTTTTGTTATCATCTAAATCAACAACAATAGCAGGAACTTTGCTTAACCCAATTATTTGAGATGCTTTATATCTTCTTTCTCCCGCAATTATTTCGTATTTTTCTCCCAGTTTTCTTACTACTAAAGGTTGTATTATTCCATGTTGTTTTATAGAATCCGCTAATTCCATTAAAGATTTTTGATCAAAATTTAATCTAGGTTGAAATCTATTTGGAATTATTTCATCTAAAAATATTTCTTTTATTTCTTTTTCTAATTCTTCGTTCATATTAATTACACCCTCTTATTCTTATATCTAATATAATACTAAATAATACTAAAAAAAACAATGTTTTTCTATTTTAAAGGATTATCAACAATGTTTTTATAACTTCTAGGATATTTTTCATCACATTTCTTATATTTATTTATTTTTATTAATGATCTTTTACTATTTTCAATTGGTAAATAAAATTCATAAATTTTTTCAATTTTACTATTTAGTAACTTTAAATATTCAATATTTTCAATTTCAGAATTAATTTCTCCTTTCATAGGAATAAAATAACCTCCTATTTTTGTCATAGGAATACAAATTTCAGATATAGTATTTAATTTTGATAAAGCTCTACAAGTTACTAAATCATATTTATTTTTGTTGTTTTTTGAATATTCTTCTGCTCTTATGTTTATAATTTCTATATTAATTTTTAATTTTTTAACTAATTCTTTTAAAAAAACTGTTTTTTTATTAATAGATTCAATTAAAGTTACTTCTATGTTGGGAAATAATATTTTTATTACTACTCCTGGAAATCCAGCACCTGTTCCTACATCACATAAAGTATTTACTTTTTTTAAATCAATTGCTTTATATAAAGTTAAACTATCAAAAAAATGTTTTAAATAAATATCTTTTTTATTAATTATAGAAGTAAGATTAACTTTTTTATTATATTCAATCAAAAAATCACTATAATACCTTAGTTTTTTTAACTGTTCTTCGTTAATTTCTATATTTAATTCTTTTAAATACTCTATAAATTCTATTTCATTCATTTTTAAAATACCTTTTCATATATACCAATAAAACAGATATATCAGATAAATTTACTCCACTTATTCTACTAGCTTGACCAATTGATTTAGGTCTTATTTTAATTAATTTTTGTCTTGCTTCTGTTGCTAAATTTTTTATTTGATTATAATCAATATTTTCAGGTATTGATTTATATTCAAGTTTTAACATATTTTCAGCGTTTTTTGATGTTTTTTTAATATATCCCTCATATTTAATTATGATTTCAACTTGTTCTAACTCTTCATCAGTATATTTTTTTTCTAATAAATCTTTAATAGAATTAATATTTGATTCGGTATGTTTCAAATATTCATATATTGTTTCTTTAGAATTTGCTTTAATTTTTTTACATTTATCAAATAATTCATTTATATTTTCTTTCTTTTTTTCAAATTTTTGATGTTTTTGTTTTTCTATAAGACCTATTTTATATCCATAATCCATTAATCTTAAATCAGCGTTATCATGTCTTAATAAAAGTCTGTATTCAGCTCTTGACGTTAATAATCTATATGGTTCGCTTGTCCCTTTTGTTATCAAATCATCAATTAATACTCCAATATATGCTTCATTTCTAGTCAATACAAATGGTTCTTTGTTTTCTAATTTAAAAACAGCATTTATACCTGCCATTAAACCTTGACAAGCTGCTTCTTCATAACCACTAGTTCCATTAATCTGACCAGCAGTAAATAAATTATTAATTATTTTAGTTTCAAGAGTATTTTTTAATTGTGTAGGATTTATTGCATCATATTCAATAGCATATGCATATTTTTTTATTATTGCATTTTCCAATCCTGGTAAGCTATGCACTAATTTATCTTGAACTTCTCTTGGCATACTAGTAGAAAAACCTTGTAAATATATATCGTCATAATATAAGCTTTCTGGTTCTAAAAATATTTGATGAGTATCTTTATCTTCAAATTTTACTATTTTATCTTCAAAAGAAGGACAATATCTAGGCCCAACACCTAATTTTTCTTCAATTGCTCCATATATACTTGATTTATTTAAATTATCTAATATTATTTGTTTTGTTTCTTTTGTAGAATGTACTAAATGACAAGGTACTTGGTTTTTAACATCATAATATACCTTATTATCAAAACTAAATGTATATTCTTCTTCAGATCCTTGTTCAATTTTTGTTTTTGAAAAATCAATTGAAGATTTTTCAATTCTTTGAGGAGTGCCAGTTTTAAGTCTAATTATTTCAAAACCATATTTTTTTAAATTATCACTTAAATATAAAGAAGGTTTTTGTTCCATAGGACCCATTCTTGTTCTAATATTTCCAACTAAAATATCACTTTTTAAATATGTTCCTGTTGTTAATATTACAACTCTTGAATATATTTTTTCTCCATTTTCTAAAATTATACCTTTAACTTCTCTGTTTTCTATTATTAAATTTTCGACCATATTTTCTAATAAATCTAAATTATGTTGATTCTTTAAAGTATTTAGCATTTCTTTTGGATATGTTACTTTATCTGCTTGGCATCTTAAACTTCTTACAGCAGGACCTTTTCCTGTATTTAACATTTTCATTTGGATAAGTGTTTTATCAGCACACTTGCCCATTTCTCCACCTAGAGCATCAATTTCCCTTACTACAATTCCCTTTGCACTTCCTCCAATTGAAGGATTACAAGGCATTTGAGCAACAATATCAAAGTTTCCAGTTACTAACAATGTTTTATGACACAAACGTGAAGTAGCTAAAGCTGCTTCACATCCAGCATGTCCTCCACCAACTACAATAACTTCATAATTCATAATATCACCCAATTCGAAAACAAATTATACTTTATATATTATATAAAATCAATATAAATTAAAAAGTTTTTATTGGTACAATTAATTGAATTAAATTATCTTCTTCAGTTGATTTTAATATTATTGGTTTAATTTCTCCACTTAATAATATTGAAGTATATTCACTTTTTATAGTTCTTAATGCTTCCATCATATATTTAGATGAATAAGAAATATTAAGTAATACATTATTATCCTTTTCTACAATAATTCTTTCTTCAATTTTACCTATTTCTTGAGAAGTAGAACTAATTACTACTTCTTTGTCTTTTATTTCCATATTAATAACATTTTTATCTTTTTCAGATGTTAATAATGATGCTCTATCAATTGCGTTATATAAATCCTCAGTATTTACTTTTATCTTTAATGTAGGTTCAATTATTATTAATTTTGAAGTATCAGGATAATTTCCATTTAATAATCTTGATTGAAATATTATATTATCAAATTTAAATAACACATTATTAGAAAAAATATGCATTTCAATTTTTTCGTTTTCTTCATTTATTATTTTTGATAATTCAATTAAATTTCTTCCTGGTATTACTAAATTAACTTCTTCTTCTATTTTTTCTTCAATATTAATTATTTTTTTTGATAATCTATATGAATCTGTTGCTACACATTCTATTATTCTATCTTTAATTTTAAAATTAATTCCTGTTAATATAGGTCTAGATTCTTGATTAGAAATTGCAAAAGAAGTTTGATTAATAATGTTTTTTATTACATTTTTATCTATTTTTATTAGATTTTTTGATAATTCTAATGATTTATCAGGAAATTCATCGGGATTCATACCATTTAAATTATATTCACCATTTATCGTACTAATTGTAAGATTTAATCCATCAGTAATTATTTCAATTAAATCACTTGGTATTTTTCTTATTAATTCAATAAAATATCTTCCTATAATTACTATACTTCCTTTATTATTAATTTTTTCTATATCTTTTTTCTCAATAAAGGATCTTATTGTTATTTCATTATCACTACATGTTAAATATAAACCTTCTTCTGATAAGTCTAATTTAACTCCTCCTAATATAGGTATTATATTTTTATTAGAAATAGCTTTTGATACATTGTTTAAATTTTCTAAAAGTAATTCTTTTTTTATTATAAAATTCATTATTAATATTCCTTTCTTATTTTTATATTTATTATTATAGTTAATATTGTTGATAACTTAATTATACCTTATTTTTCATTACCTTTTTTAATATTTGTTAACATTATTTAAGTTTCTTTTTCAACAAGTCTATAGAATTTTTAAAATCTTTATCTTTTTTTATTTCTTCTTCTATTTTATTGCATGAATGTATAACTGTTGTATGATCCCTACCTCCAAATTCTATACCAATTCTTGGAAAACTTTCTTCAGTTAAATTTCTAGATAAAAACATTGCTACTTGTCTGGGAAGTACAAAATTTTTATTTCTTTTCTTTGAATTCATATCTTCTAAAGTTATTTGATAATAATCACAAACTATTTTTTGAATTTTTTGTATATTATTTTTCATATAAGAATTGGAATTCAAAAAGTCACTTAAAGCTTCTTTAGCAACATCTAATTCAATTTTTTCTTTATTAAACATTACTGTGTACGCAAATAATCTATTTAAAGCTCCTTCTAATTTTCTTACATCAGATGTGCAATTATTTGCAATAAATATTAAGACATCTTCAGAAATAGGTTTTGCAACTTCATGAGCACTAATTTTTTTCTTTAATATTTCTATTCTTAACTCATAATCAGGAGGAAAAATATTTACTGCTAATCCCCAATTAAATCTTGTTCTCAATCTTTCTTCTAATAGTTTTAAATCATCGGGAGATCTATCAGAAGATATTATTATTTGTTTTCCTTCTTGATGTAATTCATTAAAAGTATGAAAAAATTCTGTTTGACTTTCTGTTGCTCCCGCTAAAAATTGTATATCATCTATAATGAGAACATCAATATTTCTATATTTATTTTTAAATGAGTCAACATTATCCATATTATTTTCATCATGTTTTCTTTTATTTATAGCAATAAAATCAGATTTAAATTTGTCACTTGTTATATATAATACTTTTTTATTAGTTTCACTAACTATATAATTTCCAATGGCATGCATTAAATGTGTTTTTCCTAAACCACTACTACCATATAAAAACAATGGATTATATGCTTTACCAGGTCTTTCCGCAACAGCAAAAGCAGCGGTAAAAGCCATTCTATTTGTTTCTCCAATAACAAAAGTATCAAATGTGTAGTTAGAATTTAAATTAGCTTGAATTGGATTATTGAATGGAACACCTTCTTCAATTTTATCAATTTTTTTATCATTTATTTCTTCTTCCAACAAAAACTCAAAATCAAAATTAGTACCAGTCAATTTATTCATATTTTCTTTAATAATATCATAATATGTTTCTGATAAGTTTTTTTTATGAAGATTCATTGGAACTATAATATACATTTTTTTATTTTCAACTTTATGAAGTCTTGTTTCACTGAACCATGCATCAAATGCAATAGGAACTAATTTTTCTTTAATTAAATTCAAAAAATTTATCCACAGATCTTTTTCATCCATAATTACTTCTCCTTGATTTTATTTCTTTATTACATTACTATTGTAAATCATTTTGCCTAAAAATTAAACAAAAAAAGTTAATTAACAATATATAAACATATTTATCCACAAGATATTTAGGTATATTTAAATACTATATGAGTAGTTATCCACAAATTTCAATAATAATCTTATCAACATACAAAATAAATAATTCAATTAAGTTGTTAATATGTTGATAACATTTTAATTGACTTTTAATGGTAATACCATTATAATTATAGTGATTTAAGGACAGGAGGAATTACAATGAAAAGAACATATCAACCAAACAAATTAAAAGCAAAAAAGACTCATGGTTTTTTAGCAAGAAAAAAAGCAGATACTGGAGTGGTTGCTTCAAGAAGAAAAAAACAAAGAAAGAAATTGACAAAATAAAACACCTCAATGTGTTTTTTTGTTATGAAGTAAGGTAAATACAATGAAAAAAATTAATATTGTAAAATCTAATAAAGACTTCGATAACATAATAAAAAATGGATTATTTATTAATAATAAATACTTCAATGTATATTATATAAACAATAATAATAATATATATAGAATAGGTGTTTCTGTACCCAAAAAAATTGGAAAAGCTGTTATTAGAAACAAATTAAAAAGACAAGTAAAGAATATTTTAGATTATAATAAAGAAAAAATAAAAACATACGATTATATTATTATGTTAAGAAAAAGTTCTCTTGATATAGAATATAAAGAAAAAGAGCAAGAATTGATAAAATTATTAAATAAGTTATAGGAGAAAATATGTACAAAAAAATAATTCTTATAATATTGATGCTATTTATATTTACTGGATGTTCAAAAACATTAGTAGATAAAGATAAAAAACCAATTAAATATGAAGCAAGTTATATTTGTGATACTTGTGATTTTTCTTGTGAAAAAGAAGAAAATAAAGATGAGTGTTTGATTGATTGTATTGAAAAGTGTGAAATTGCAAAAGAAAATGAAACTGGTCAAACTTTAACAGAAAATATTCTTTGTAAACCAACTAATAAAGATGTTATGGAAATATATGAAAATAATAATGTTGATTTGTCTAAATTACAAGATTGTGACGAGTATAAAATTTCTTCTGGAGAATATGAAGGATTATGGGATACAATTTTTGTTAAACCATTAGCGTGGCTTATATTAAAATTAGGTAATATTTTAAATAATTATGGAATATCTTTAGTAATAATAAGTATTTTAATAAGAATAGTATTATTACCTGTTACAAAAAGTACAGCTTTACAATCAGAAAACATTAAAGTTGCACAACCTGAGATAAAAAAGATAGAAAAAAAATATGAAGGAAAAACAGATCAAGAATCTCTTATGAAAAAGAGTCAAGAAACAATGGCAATATATAAAAAATATAAAATTAACCCAATGTCTAGTTGTTTGTTTGCAGTTATTCAAATTCCTCTATTATTCGCGTTTATTGAAGCAATAAATAGAACTCCAGCCATATTTGAGGGTAGTTTATTAGGATTGAAATTAGGAATGACTCCATTGATTGCTATTCAAAAAGGTGCATGGTGGTACATAATAATAGTAATTTTACTTGGAGTAATAACATATTTATCATTTAAATTAAATAAAGGCGCCCCATCAAATTTAGATAATCAAAAACAAATGAATATAATGAATACTGTATTTGTAGTAATGATAATATTTATGTCATTCTCAATGGCAAGCGCTATAAGCATTTATTGGATATCTTCAAATATATTTACAATACTGCAAAATATTGTTGTAAAAAGGAGGAGCGAAAAATGATAAAAGTACATGAATATTTAGAAAAAAACATAGATGTTGCTAAAGAAAAAATGTTATATGAGCTTGAAACATCAGAAAAAGATATTTTAATTAAAGAAAGCGAAGAGACAACTGGAGGATTATTCAAATCAAAAAAATCAAAAATTGAAGTAATTTTAAAAGACGATATTATTGAATATTCAAAGCAATTGATTATAGATATTGCAGAAAAGATGGGATTAGAAATAAAAATAGAGGCAAAAAAAAGAGATGACTTTATCAAATTAAATTTAATATCTAATAATAATGCAATACTTATAGGTAAAAATGGAAAAACACTTGATTCTTTACAAACAATATTAAGAAGCTCTATTCAAAATCATACAGGGTTTAAGGTTAATATAATAATTGATATAGAGGATTATAGAGAAAAGCAACAGAGAAATATTGAAAGAAACATAAAAAATATAGCTTATGAAGTCAAAAATACAGGAGTACCAGTCACATTAGATCCAATGAATTCATATGAAAGAAGAAATGTTCACAATATTTGTGGAAACATCCCCGGTATTACAACCGAATCAATTGGAGAAGAACCGGAAAGATATATTGTTATAAAAAGAAAAGAATAGAGATTAATCTCTATTTTTTTGTTATAATTATTTTGGGTGATTGTTATGGAAGACACAATTGTAGGAATTTCATCTTCTTTAGGTATAGGTGCAATATCTATTATTAGAATGAGTGGAAAAGAATCTTTTGAAATTGTAAACAAAATATTTACACAAAATATTTTAAACGTAGATTCTCATACAATTCATTATGGGCACATAAAAGAAAACAACAAATTAATTGATGAAGTTTTAGTAAGTGTTATGAAAGCTCCAAAAACATATACAAGAGAAGACATAATAGAGATTAATTGCCATGGGGGTATAATTACCACTAATAAAATTTTAGAATTACTAATAAAAAATGGTGCAAGATTAGCGGAGCCTGGAGAATTTACAAAAAGGGCATTTTTAAATGGAAGAATAGATTTAATTGAAGCTGAAGCCATTATGGATTTAATTAATTCAAAAAGTGAAAGTGCTAGAAAGTTAGCAATTAATGGGTTAAGTGGTAACGTTACATTGATGATAGAAAATTTAAGAAATAAAATATCTAAAATATTATCAAATATAGAAGCAAATATTGATTATCCTGAATATGAAGATATATTAGTTATGACTAAAGAGTTAATAAAAAAAGAGATAATAATTATTGAAGCAGAAATAAATAAAATAATTAAAGAATCAGAAAATTCAAAAATAATAAAAAATGGTATAGATACAGTAATACTTGGAAAACCAAATGTAGGAAAAAGTAGTTTATTAAACAAGCTTATTGGTGAAGAAAAAGCTATAGTAACTAATATTCCCGGAACTACAAGAGATTTTGTAGAAGGAACCATAGTTATTGATTCAGTATTATTTAATATTTTTGATACCGCAGGAATTAGAGAAACTCACAATAAAATTGAACAAATAGGAGTTTCAAAATCAATTAATTTAATAAATACTTCTGATGTTGTAATTTTAGTTTTTGATAACAATAGAAAAATTCAAAAAGAAGATATGCAATTGTTAAATTTAACAAAGGATAAAAAAAGAATAATAGTAATAAATAAAATAGATTTAGAAAGCAAATTAGATAAAAAATTACTAAGCGGAGACATAGTAGAAATAAGTGCTTTAAATAACAATATTAAGCCATTAAAAGACAAATTAATAGAAATGTTTAATATAGATAGCATTAATAAAAAGGATCCTAATTATTTATTTAATACAAGACAAATATCTACCCTTAAAAAAACACTAAATAACATTTTAGAATTAAAAAAAGGCATAAAAAACAATTTACCTGTAGATATATTAGAAATAGATATAATGGAAATATGGAAATTATTAGGTGAAATAATAGGAAAAAACTATAACGAAGAATTAGTTGAAGAAATATTTAAGAATTTTTGTTTGGGAAAATAGGTTTTTATATGATATTAAAAGAATTAGAATTAAAAAACTTCAGAAATTACGATGATTTAAAATTATCTTTTTCAAATAATGTTAATATTTTTTATGGAAATAATGCTGAAGGAAAGACAAATATATTAGAAAGCATTTATTTTTTGGCTATTACCAAGTCACATCGAACAAATATTGATAAATCATTATTAAAAAACGATAAACTATTTTCAAAAATAAAAGGTATAGTTGAATCAAATAACAATGTTAACAAATTTGAAATATTAATTAATAGTAAAGGGAAAAGTGTAAAAATTAATAATCAAACTATTAAAAAAATAAGTAATTATATATCAAAATTTAATGTGATTATGTTCTATCCAAACGATATGGAGCTTATAAAAGGTAATCCTTCAATAAGAAGAAAATATTTAAATATAGAAATAGGTCAAGTAAACAACAAATATTTATCATTATTAAACGAGTATAATATTCTTATAAAAAATAGAAATGAATATATAAAAAACAAACTATTTAAAGAAATAGATTTAAATTATATTTCTACAATAGATGAGCAAATTTCGAAAAAAGGAGCTCAAATTATTATTATAAGAAATCAATATATTAATAAAATAAATATCAACACAAAAAATATATACAACAATATTTTTGGTAATGGAGAATTAACAATAAAATATAAAACAAATATAGAAATTGATAATTATGAATTAGAAAATATTGAAAAGATTTTTTATAATAAATTAAAAAACAACATTAAAAGAGATAATTTTTTGGGAATGACTTATTATGGACCGCATAGAGATGATCTAACATTTTATATTGATGATATTGAAGTAAAGGAACAATCTTCTCAAGGTCAACAAAGAATCATAGTTATTTGCATGAAACTTGGAGAAATAGAAATAATAAAGGAAAATACTAAGGAATATCCTATTTTATTACTAGATGATATATTTAGTGAATTAGATGAAAATAAAAAAAATAACATATTAAAATATTTAAAAAAAGAAATTCAAACATTTATTACTACAACAGATATAAACAAAATAAGTAGTAATTTATTAAAAAACGGAAATATTTATCTTATCAAAAATCAAAATATTATAAAAAAACAATAAAAATTATTTTAACTTATAAAATCGCTTAAATTTGTGGTATAATTATTATGTAAGTATTAATCTACACAAAAAAACATTATAGCCATAAAAAGGGCGATTTTTTATTGATAAGGAGAAATATATGGAAAACATTAATAATTTACACTATGATTCGTCTGATATTCAAGTATTAGAAGGTTTAGAAGCTGTTAGAAAAAGACCGGGTATGTATATTGGTACAACCGGATCTAAAGGATTACATCATTTGGTATGGGAAATTGTTGATAATGCAGTAGATGAAGCGTTAGCGGGTTATTGTGATGATATTGAAATAACTATAGAAAAAAACAATATAATTACAGTAAAAGATGATGGAAGAGGAATTCCAATTGATATACATCCTAAAACCGGAGTGTCTACAGTTGAAACGGTTTATACTGTTCTTCACGCGGGTGGAAAATTTGGAAACGGAGGATATAAAGTATCGGGAGGCCTACATGGTGTAGGAGCATCTGTAGTAAATGCATTAAGTTCTTTTTTAGAAGTTACAGTATATAAAGAGGGAAAAATATATTTTCAAAGGTTCAAAAATGGGGGAAAACCCGAAGATATTTTGAAAATTATTGGTGAATGTGACATAAACAGAACAGGAACCACAGTTAGTTTTAAAGCTGATCCGACTATTTTTGAAGAAACAATCGAGTATGATTATGATATTTTAAAAAACAGAACAAGAGAGCTAGCTTTTTTAAATAAAGGGCTTAGATTTATATTAACTGATGAAAGAGAAGATACTAAAAAGGATATATTTATCTATGAAGGTGGAATATCAGAGTACGTAAATTTATTAAATAAAAATAAGACACCAATACATAAGGATATTATATATTTTGAAGAGACGGAAGAAGATATAAAAATAGATATTTCGTTACAATATACTGATACATATACTGAAAACATATATTCTTTTGTTAATAATATTAATACCTATGAAGGTGGAACACATGATGAAGGTGTCAAAAGAGCATTAACAAGAATAATTAACAATTACGCAAAAACAAATGGTTATTTAAAACAAAATGATGAAGCTTTGATTGGTGAAGATGTTAGAGAAGGTTTAACTATGATAATATCTGTTAAACATCCTAACCCTCAATTTGAAGGTCAAACAAAAACAAAACTTGGAAACACAGAAATTAGAAAAATATCAGATAACATTTTTTCTAATGGATTAGAGAGATATTTACTTGAAAATCCTGAAGAAGCTAGAAAGATAATGGATAAAGTTTTTTCTGCAGCAAGAGCAAGAATGGCTGCTAAGAAAGCAAGAGAGTTAACAAGAAGAAAAGGATTACTAGATATTTCTAACCAATGGGAAAAATTAACTGATTGTTCTAGTAAAGATCCAACAATATCTGAAATATTTATTGTGGAAGGGCGAAGTGCAGAAGGCCCAGCCAAACAAGGAAGAGATTCCAAAACACAAGCTGTAATTCCTATTAGAGGAAAAATATTAAATGTTGAAAAATCTAGGCTTGATAGAATATTAGGAAACGAAGAAATAAGAAATTTAATTACTGCATTTGGTACTGGTATTGGTGAAGAATTTGACTATACAAAATTAAGATATTATAAAATAATTATAATGACAGACGCAGATGTTGACGGATCACACATTAGAACTTTATTGTTAACTTTTTTATATAGATATTTTAAGCCTTTGGTTGAGAAAGGTCATGTTTATGCTGCTCAACCACCATTATTTAGAATATCTCATGGTAAAACACAAAAATATGTGCTTAATGAAAAAGAAAGAGATGAATATATTTCTACTTTACCAGAAAATACAAAAGTTGAGATAGTAAGAATGAAAGGTCTTGGAGAAATGGACGCTATTGAACTAAGAGAAACCACTATGAGTGTTAATTCGAGAACTTTAATAAGATTAAATGTTGAAGATGCAATTGTTGCGGATGAAACTTTTCAACTATTAATGGGTGAAGAAGTAGAACCACGTAGACAATTTATAGAAGAAAATGCATTAAAAGTAAGAAATCTAGATGTATAAAGGAGAAGATATGGAAGAAAAAAATATTGATAAAATAGAAGATATAAATTTATCTTCAGAAATAAAAAATTCTTTTCTCGATTATTCTATGAGTGTTATTGTATCAAGAGCTATTCCTGATGTAAGAGATGGATTAAAACCAGTTCATAGAAGAATATTATATACTATGTATGAAGAAGGTATGACACCAGATAGAAAACATCAAAAAAGCGCTAATGCTGTTGGAGCTGTAATGGGACATTATCATCCTCATGGAGATTCAGCAATATACGATAGTATGGCTAGAATGGCTCAAGATTTCACATATAGGCACGTCCTTGTTGATGGTCATGGAAACTTTGGCTCAGGTGATGGCGATAGTCCGGCTGCTTCGCGTTATACAGAAGCTAGATTATCAAAAATATCAATGGAGTTATTAAGAGACATAAACAAGAATACTGTTGATTTTATTGATAATTATGATGGTCAAAGAAAAGAACCAACTATACTTCCTTCTAGATTTCCTAATATATTAATTAATGGTAATATGGGTATTGCGGTAGGAATGGCAACAAATATACCTCCTCATAATTTGGGAGAAGTCATTGATGGCTGTGTTGCTTTTATAGATAATCCTGATATTTCAGTATTAGAATTGATGCAACATATTAAAGGACCAGATTTTCCTACATATGGATTTATTATAGGAAATAGTGGAATAAAAAAAGCCTATGAAACAGGGAGAGGATCAATAACTTTAAGAGGAAAAGCAAAAATTATTGAAGAAGAAAACAAAAAAAGCCAAATTGTTATTACCGAAGTGCCTTATCAAGTTAGCAAAACAAATGACTTAACTAAAAAAATTGGAGAATTAATTCGAAACAAGCAAATAGATGGTATAAGTGATTTGCATGATGAATCAACACTTGAAGGAATTAAATTAACAATTGATTTAAAAAAAGAAGCAAATGCAAACGTAGTTTTAAACAATCTATATAAACATACACCTTTACAAATAAATTATGGGATTAATTTATTAATGTTGGTAGATGGAAGGCCTAAAACATTGGGCTTAAAAGAAATATTAAGATATTATGTAGAATATCAAAAAAGCATAATTGTACGAAGAACACAATTCGATTTAGAAAAATCTAGAGCTAGAGAGCATATTTTAGAAGGATTAAAAATTGCATTAGATAATATTGACGAAATTGTTAAAATTTTAAAAAGTTCAAAAGACGATAATAAAGCAAAAGAAGAATTAAAATTAAGATTTGGACTAACTGATATACAGTCCGAAGCAATTTTAGAAATGAAATTAAGGAGATTGACTGGTCTCGAAAGAGGAAAAATCGAAGAAGAACTTAAACAATTATTAGAATTAATTAAAGAATTGGAATCAATTCTTAATGATTCTAAGAAAGTATTGGATATAATCAAAAAAGAGATGATTGAAATTAAAGACAAATATTCAAACGAAAGAAGAACTATTATAGATACTTCTTCTATTGAAAATATAGAAGACGAAGAATTGATAACAAGAGAAGAGATAATAGTTACACTTACGAATAATGGATATATAAAAAGATTACCTTTAGATACCTATAGAATACAAAATAGAGGCGGAACAGGAATAAAAGGTATGAATACTAATGAAGAAGATTTTGTCGAGAATTTAATAATGCTAAATACTCATGATTATCTATTATTATTTTCAGATAAAGGGTTAATTTACAGAATTAAAGGTTATGAGGTTCCAGAATTTAGTAGGCAATCAAAAGGTTTACCAATTGTAAACTTGATTCCTTTGGAAAAAGAAGAAAAAATAACTTCAATATTAAAAATAACTAAAGAAGAAGAAAATAAATGCTTATTGTTTGTAACAAAAAGAGGATTAGTTAAAAGATGTAATGTTTCAGAGTTTGAAAATATTAGAAAAACCGGAAAAATTGCTATTAAATTAAAAGAAAGCGATAAATTAATAGCGGTGTTAAAAACTGATGGCAATACCGAAGTAGTCATGGCTTCTTCCACCGGAAAAATGGTTAGATTCGATGAGAATGAGATAAGAATAATGGGAAGAAATGCAACAGGAGTAAGGGGAATTAATTTAGAAAAAGATGCTATATGTATTGATGCAAACATATCTGATAGTAATAGCGAAGTATTGGTCGTAAGCGAAAATGGATATGGTAAAAGGACATCAATTGAAGAGTATAGAAAAACTAAAAGAGGTAGTAAGGGAGTTAAAACACTAAATGCTACTAATAAAACGGGTAAGATCGTTGCGTTTAAGCTTGTAAATAACGAAGAGGATTTAATGATAATAACAGATTTTGGTATGATTATACGAATTCCTATAGTTCAAATATCAAAAATGAGTAGAGTCACTCAAGGAGTAAGATTAATTAATTTAAAAGAAAACCAAAAAGTATCATCTGTATTTAATATAAAAGAATAATGATAAACATGCATTTTATTTCCCGGGAAATAATAAAAAATATTTCCCGGGAAATATTTTTTAATGTTCCACGTGAAACATAAACCAGATTAAAAGATATAGAACAATGTTCCACGTGAAACATAAGCAAGATTAAAAGATATAGAACAATGTTCCACGTGAAACATAAGCAAGATTAAAAGATATAGAACAAAGCTTCAAACAAAACTAAGCAAATAAGTTGATAAATTTTCGTTATTATAATATACTTATATAGACGTAACAAACCCCTTAATATAATTGGTCAGGATCGAAAGATAGCAGCCCTATTAAGTGGGATTGTGTACGTCGTTTTTTAATGTTCCACGTGGAACATAAAAGGAGAATTATGAACGAAGAAAAGTATATGAAAATAGCAATTAAAGAAGCAAGAAAAGCTTTTCTTAATAAAGAAATACCTGTAGGAGCAGTTATAGTATATAAAAATAAAATAATAGCAAAAGGATATAACAAGAAAGAAAAAACAAACAATCCACTTAATCACGCAGAAATTATTGCAATAAAAAAAGCGTGTAATAAATTAAAAGATTGGAGATTAAATGAATGTTTACTATTTGTAAACTTGGAACCTTGTTTAATGTGTATGGGAGCAATAATTGAATGCAGAATTAAAAAAGTTTACTGTTCTGTAAAAAACAAACAATTCAATTCATCTTATAATAAAATGATAAAGGAAAGAAAACCAAATATTTCGTATGGATTGTGCGAAAAAGAATCAACCTTGTTAATTAATGATTTTTTTAGAGAAATAAGAAAATAAAAAAATTTTAATAATAAAAGAAATAAAATACATGATATAATTAATCTATCATTTAAGGAGGACAAATTATGCAATATAAAGCATTATATAGAAAATATAGACCACTTGATTTTGATGATTTAATTGGTCAAGATGCTATAGTTAAAACACTAAAAAACTCTTTAAAAAACAATAAAATAGGCCACGCCTATTTATTTACTGGTACAAGAGGAACTGGAAAAACAAGTGTTGCTAAAATGTTTGCCAATATTGTTAATTGCGAAGATTTAATTGATGGTCTACCTTGTGGTAAATGCAAGATATGTAATACAACAAAGAAAGATGATAATCCCGATATTATTGAAATAGATGCTGCATCAAATAATGGTGTAGATGAAATTAGAGAAATAAAAAATAAAGCTACATTTGTGCCCGTTATAAGTAAATATAAAGTATATATAATTGATGAAGTACATATGCTTTCAATTGGAGCTTTCAATGCCTTATTAAAAACATTAGAAGAGCCTCCATCTCACGCTATTTTTATTTTGGCAACTACTGAGCCACATAAGATACCTATTACAATAATATCTAGATGTCAAAGATTTGATTTTAAAAAAATTTCAATTGTTGATATTAAAAAGAGATTAAAATATATAGCTGACAAAGAAAAAATATCAATAGAAGATGATTGCATAAATGAGCTTGCTATATTATCGGATGGGTCACTTAGAGATGCTATTGGACTATTAGATCAAGTTAATTCGTTTTCAGAAGGAAATATAACCCTTGATAATTTATATGAATTAACAGGAAATGTTGGAATTCCATTGATTTGTAATATTATTGAGCATTTATTAAATAATAATATTAACAAATTAATTGAAATATATGATAATTTATATGAAAAAGGCGCCAACTTTCAAAAAATAGCTGAAACTATGTTAGAAGTATTAACTAATGTATTAATTTCAAAAAATGCAAAAAAATATTTTAATAAAAAAGATATTTATTATAAAGAAGAAATTGAAAAGTTGGAAAAAATTTCAAATAGAGAAATATTACATAATATAATTATTGATATTAATGTTTTATTGGATAACATGTCAAATAGTTCTAATTCCAGCTTATTATTTGAATTATTTTTGTTAAAAACAATAGATTTAGGAAATAAAACTGATAAAAAAGATGATAACAATAACATTGTATCCGAAATTGATGAGAAGAAAATGGTGGTGGATTTAAAAAATAAAGATAATGAAAATATTAAGAATGACAATTATTTATTGAAACACGCTTTGGTGAATAATACTATTGCATTAGCATGCAAGGAATATAAAAATGAAATTAAAGAATTATTTTCAAACATTGATAAGTATTTGTTAGATTCAAAGACAAAGAATATTGCAACATTATTGATGGATTGTAACATAAATGCTGCGAGCGATGATCATTTATTATTAACATATAAATATGAAAGTTTAGTTATTGAACATGACAAAAATATTAATAAAATTGAAAAAATATTAAATGAATTGACAAAAAGAAAATATAAAGTTGTTGCAATTAGTGAAGATAAATGGAAAGAAGTAAGACCTAAATTTGTAGAATTAAAGAAAAATAATTCTAAAATAGAGTTAATGGATGAAAAAAAAGATGATACAATATCATGCGTAGTAGAAGAGTTAAATGATATAGACAAAACTATTAATGAATTTGGATTAGAAATTATTGAAGTGGAGGAATAATTATGAATATGCAAGCAATGATGCAACAAGCACAAAAAATTCAAAAAGAAATAGCTAAAGCTAAAAACGAAATTAATGATAAAGAGTTTGAAATAACAAAGTCTTTTATAACTGTAAAAGCTAATGGAAAAAAAGAAATAATTAAGTTAAATATAAACGAAAAAAACTTAAATGAAGAAGACATAGATATTTTAGAAGATCTTTTAACTGTAACAATAAATGAATTGTTTAAAAAAATTGATCAAGAAACAGAATCAAAACTTGGAAAATACGGCATAGGTTCGTTAGGTTTTTAATATGAATTATCCAGATAGTTTAAACAATTTGATTGAAAATTTCAAAAAAATGCCTGGAATTGGTGAGAAAACAGCCGAAAGATTAGCGTTCAGTGTTTTAAACTTTGATCAAGACGATATTGATAGTTTCTCAAAATCAATAAAAGAAATTAAAAGTAAATTAAAAAAATGTGTTGTATGTAATAATTTAACTGAATCAGAAAAATGTAATATATGTGATGATTTATCCAGAGATAATTCAATTATTTGTGTTGTTGAGGACACTAAAAATCTTTACTTATTTGAAAAAGCTGGAAATTATAATGGTAAATATCATGTATTAGATGGATTGATTTCTCCATTAAATGGAATTAATCCTGAAGATATAAATATCGATTCATTAATAAATAGAGTTCATAAAGAGAATACAAAAGAAGTAATAATTGCAGTTAAACCAACAATTGAGGGAGAAACCACTTCGTTATATATATTAAAACTTCTTAAAGATACAAATGTAGTTGTATCAAAAATCGCTCATGGAGTTCCTCTTGGATCCGATATGGAATATTTGGATGCATTGACATTAGAAATGGCAATGAATGATAGAAAAAAAATTTCAGAATAGAGATGATTTTTTATGGATGGATATAAACTGGAAACATATGATAAATTTAAAGGCTATTTAAAGAACCTTTCTCATGCATATATATTTGTCAATAATGGTGATGTTAATTTTGAAAACATAGTATATTATTTTGCGGCATTAATAACAAATAATTTTAATAATGATGACAATATAGATATTATAATTCGTTCAATAAAAGAAAATACCCATACTGAAATTAGACAAATAAAGCCTGAAGGTTTATGGATAAAAAAAGAACAATTAGTTGATTTAAAAAATGAATTTAAATCAAAATCCTTAAATAGTTCAAAAAAGATATATATAATTAAAGAAATAGAAAAATTAAATAAATATTCTGCAAATAGTATATTAAAGTTTTTAGAAGAGCCAGAAGAGGATATAATAGCAATTCTAACTACCAATAATATTAATTCAGTATATAGTACTATTGTATCTAGATGCCAAAAGATTATTTTGCCAAACCAAGGAAACAAAACAGACTATATACTTAATCTTTTTTCAGAAAAAAATTTTAGTAATCTTAATATTGATAAAAATAATATTGAAGAATTTGTTAATAGCGTTATAAATTTTATATATTTATATGAAGAAAATGGAATTAATGTGATTTGTTATTCAAAAGATTCGTTTTATAAAACTTATAACAAAAGAGAAGAACTTGAAGTGTCTTTTCAGATAATGATATTATTTTATAAAGATATATTGTATTACTTGAGGAACAAATCAATTTATGTCTTTAGTAATTACGAAGAGTTCATAAAAAAAATTGCTGAATTTAATAACCAATCAGATATAATAAATAAGATAAAGGTATTAATGCAAAAAAAAGATTTGATAAAATATAATATTAATGTTAATCTATTATTTGATTCTTTAGTATTAGAATTTGAAGGAGAATATATATGATGGATGTAATAGGAGTATCTTTTGAAGAAAATAGTAAAATATATTATTTTTTTCCAAATAATTTATCTTTAAAAAAAGGAGAAAAAGTTATTGTTGAGACCGAAAGGGGTAGTCAAATTGGAGATGCTGTTACTGAAATAATGAAAATAAATAGCGAAAAAATAAATTCCATTTTAAAGAAAGTTATTAGAATTGCAACTTTAGAAGATATGAATAAGGCCAAAAAAAATAAAGTAGATGCTGTATTAGCTAAGAAAAAGTGTGAAGAATTAATAAAAGAGTTTAAAATAAATATGTCAATAATTAGCGCTACTTACACATTTGACAGATCACAATTATTATTTCATTTTTTATCAGATGAAAGAGTAGATTTTAGAAAACTTGCAAAAGAATTAGCAAATATATATAGAACAAGAATTGAATTAAGACAAGTAGGAGTTAGAGATAAAGCAAAGGAAATTGGTGGAATCGGAGTATGTGGAAGATGTCTTTGTTGCTCAACCTTCTTAAAATCATTTGATTCCTTATCTATAAACATGGCTAAAAATCAAAATATGTCATTAACTCCAAATAAAATAAACGGATCTTGTGGTAGATTATTATGTTGTTTAGGATATGAAAACAATTTATACGAGGAATTTAGAGAGGGATTGCCAAGTATAGGAGAAAAAATCAAGACAAATAATGGACAAAAAAGAGTAATTTCAGTAGATATTTTAAGTAGATCATACAAAACGTTAAATGAAAATGATGAAATTGAAACTGTTTATTTAGATAAATAAGAGGGTGAATTATATATGAAAATGATTGTTGGATTAGGAAATCCCGGTATATTATATAAAAATACAAGACATAATATTGGATTTTATTTTTTAGATAGTTTTTGTAAAAATAACAACATATCTATGAAAAACAGAAAGTTTTTTGGCAATTATTCTATTACAACTATAAAAAATACAAAGGTTTTGTTTTTAAAACCATTAAAATATATAAATTTATCTGGAGAAGTAATAAAAAAATACTGTGATTTTTATAAAATATCTATTGATGATATTTTAATAATACATGATGATATGGATATTGAAGTAGGAAATATTAAATTAAAAGCATCTGGAAGTAGTGCTGGACATAATGGATTAAAAAACATAGAGTTATGTCTTAATACAAAAGATTACAAAAGGTTAAAAATTGGAATTTCAAAGAATAAATTAATTGAATCCAAAGATTATGTTTTGGGCAAATATTCAGAAGAAGAAAAAAATATATTTGAAAATCTTGAAAACACAATAAATGATATAATATTGGATTTTTTAGATCTTGATTTTAATATTTTAATGAGCAAATATAATATAAACAGATAAAACTTGGAGGATACATGAATTTTTTTGACGACAAAATAAATAACAAGTTAGAAAATGAAACCGCAATTTTTTGCTCAAATGATGAGTTTTCCTGTATTTATATTAATTCATTAAGAAAGAATAACATATTGGTTGTCACTAATACTTTATATGAAGCCAACAAAATATTTAATTCATTAATTAATTATAATAATAATGTACTATTTTTTCCTACAGATGACTTTTTATCTGAGGAGTTTTTTGCTTCTAGTCCTGAATTAGAAATGACTAGATTGGAAACGATTAACGAGATTGTATATTCTAAAGAAAAACATATAGTTGTGACCGATTTTATGGGTTTGATTCGTTTATTGCCTAAAAAAAATTCATGGAAAAAGAATTGCATTAACATAAAAACTGGGCAAATTATAGAAAAAGAAAAATTAATAAACAATTTA
>JAAYGD010000008.1 GCA_012727915.1 Mycoplasmatota bacterium
AGAAATACCATCAAATGTTAATGCAAAAACTAATGCTATTTCAGAAACACATACTTTTTATGATACTTATAATCCAACAAAACAAGGGGGCGTATATACTGCCCCATCTCAAGAGGGGATATGGACTAAACAACCATAATAAAAACAGGATTTATTCCTGTTTTCCTTTACAATTAATACAAGGATTATTATTAATACAATAATTATCTATATCAATAGTTTCAATATTTAATGTTTTTTTAAGATATTGTTCTAACTTAGTAATTGTATAACAAGATACTGAATTTTTAATGTTTTCCGAATCTCTAATAGCTATTTTTTTGTCTATTTTTAGTACATCTGTAAAGAATATTTGAAGTATACTATCTTTTCTAAGTATATTATTTATATAAGTTTTACCTGTTTCAGTTATTGTTATTTTGTTAGCATAATTGATTAGTTTTAAATTATCTAATGTTTTAAGTGCTCTTACAACACTGGGCTTACTATAATTTAAATGTTTAGAAATATTTGTTATAGTAATTTCATTATTTTTAGATACTTCAAATATAGCTATTAAGTATTCAGTTTGAGAAGGAGTTAATTCTATCATCCTATTGAGCCCTCCATATTTAGTTTTAATAATTGATTTAATTCTACAGCATATTCCATTGGTAATTCTTTTGTAAAAGGTTCTATAAAACCTAATATAATCATTTCTTTTGCTAATGATTCTGGTATTCCTTTACTCATAATATAAAATAATAGTCTTTCATCAATTTTTGATACTTTAGCTTCATGTTTTATTATAGATGAGTTGTTTTCTATTTTTGAATAAGGAATGGTGTTAGATATTGATTTATTATCTAAAAGTAATGTATCACATTCAACAGAAGTTTTTGAATTAATTGCGTCTTTAGAATGAATTACTGTTCCTCTATAATTATTTATACCACCATTTTTAGATATAGCTTTTGAAATGATTTTAGAAGATGTGTTGGGCGCTAAATGAATCATTTTTGCACCTGCATCTTGTATTTGATTGTTAGCAACTGCAATAGATATTGTGGTACCTTTTGAGCCTTCTCCTTTAAGAATTACTGAAGGGTACTTCATGTTATACTTGGATCCCAGATTTCCATCTATCCATTCCATAATAGCGTTTTCTTCGCATATTGCTCTTTTAGTAACTAAATTATAAACATCACTTGACCAATTTTGTATTGCAGTGTATCTACAATAAGCATTTTTTGCAACAAATATTTCTACTACTGAAGCATGAAGAGAATCATTGGAGTATAGTGGTGCTGTGCAACCTTCTATATAGTGTAGTGAAGCTCCTTCATCTACTATAATAATAGTTCTTTCAAATTGTCCAAATTTATTGGAATTCATTCTAAAATATGATTGTAGTGGTTTATCTAATTTGATTCCTTTTGGTATATAAATGAAAGACCCACCAGACCATATAGAAGAGTTTAATGCTGCAAATTTGTTATCAGTATAAGGTACTAACATACCAAAGTATTTTTTAAATAATTCTGGGTGTTTTTTTAATGCTGTATCGGTATCTAAAAATATAACTCCTTTGTCATCTAATTCTTTTTGTATATTATGATATACCATTTCTGATTCATATTGAGTTGCAACTCCTGATAAATATTTAGCTTCTGCTTCTTTTATTCCTAATCTATCAAAAGTATTCTTTATTTTTTCTGGAACTTCATCCCAAGAAGTATTAGCTTTTTCTGATGGTTTAATATAATAATTAATATCATCAAAATCAATTTCAATTTGTTCTAATTTTTCCCAATTAGGCATTTTTAATTCAATATATTTTTTATATGCTTTAATTCTATATTCTAACATCCAAACTGGTTCTTCTTTTAATTTAGATATTATTTTTATTTTATCTTCATCTAAACCTTTATCTAGTTTGAATAATCCTATATTTCCATCATTAAATCCATATTTATAATCATAATTCATCTTTATCACCTATAGCTTTCTTAAATGCTTTATATGGTAATATCGCACATTTTATTCTAGGTGGTAAATTTTTAATACCTTCAAATGCTATAGCATCTTTAATAATATTTTTATCAAAATCTTTTCCTACTAGCATATTATTAATATTATTAATAATTATATCTACTTCTTTTAAAGTTTTTCCAATTAATAATTCACTCATAATAGAAGTAGAAGCTTTGCATACAGTACATCCATTTACATCGTAAGAAACATCTTTGATAATATCTTTATCAATTAGAACATATATTAATACATCATCGCCACAAGCCGGATTTTTTAAATAAGATTTTAAATATTCCTGACTATTTATTTCTTTTTTATTTTTTGGATTTTCAATGTGATCTAATATAATGTTTCTATATAAATCATTAGAATAATTCATTTATATAATCACCTGCTTTCATTAAAATTTCAATTAATTTATCTATTTCTTCTTTTGTATTATAAAAAGATAAACTAATTCTTACTGTTGAATCTACTTTTAAATACTTCATAAAAGGTTCACAACAATGATGACCCGCTCTAACAATAATATTATATTTATCTAAAAGGCTTCCTATATCATGAGAATGTATATTATTAATGTTAAATAACACTATTGAACTATCTTCATTTTGTTCATTATATATATTTATATTATATATATTTTGTAATTGTTTAATTAGATATTTTCTTAAATTAACAACATAATTATGCATATTAATGATACCAATTTTATTTATATAATCTATGGCTTTCCCTAAACCCAATACAGAAGAAATCATCATAGTTCCTGCTTCGAATTTGTAAGGAGTATCTTTATATGTAGTATTATCTATAGATACAGAATCTATCATTTCACCACCATATGATATTGGTTCCATATTATCTAATAATTGTTTTTTTCCATAAAGAATACCAATTCCTGTTGGTCCATACATTTTATGGCCAGAAAAAGCATAGAAATCAACTTCTAAATCTTTAACATCAATTTTAATATTTGAAATTGCTTGAGCTCCATCCACAATAAATAAAGCATTATATTTATGAATAATATTAGATAATTCTTTAATGTTGTTTGTGGCTCCCATAGTGTTTGATACATGGTTAAGGGCTACAATTTTTGTGTTAGTATTTATATTATTTTTTAATAGAGAAGGGGATATTGTTCCATTTTTTTCTACATCTAATACAATTAATTTAGCTTTTTTTCTTTTACATAATTTTTGCCAAGGAACAAAATTTGAATGATGTTCTATTATTGAAATTATAATTTCATCGTTTTCATTTATAATATCTTCTAAGAAATAAGCAAGTAGGTTAATACTATCAGTAGTTCCTCTAGTAAATACAATTTCATTATTATTAGCGTTAATAAAATTAGCAACTTTATTTCTTACTTCTTCATATTTGTTAGTAGAATAATATGATAAACTATCTATTCCTCTATTAATGTTAGAATTATATTTAGTATAATAATCATTTATTTCATTTATAACTTCAATAGGTTTAAATGAAGTTGCAGCATTATTAAAATATATGTATTTTTCTTTTAACATTGGAAAATCTTCTCGATTCATATATACCTCACAATCATTTTTTCAATTATTTCTTTTTTTTCAATAGGAGTATCTTTTAAAAGAAAATTTAATGCATACATTCTATTTGCTTCTTCTTTACTTATTCCTTTACTCATCAAATAATATAAATCTCTATCATTAAGTTTAGAAACACTAGATGAATGTTTTGCAAAAACATTATTTTCATCTATAAAAAGAATAGGAGACATTTCTACTTTTGAATTATTATCAAATATTATTGCTTCGATATTTTGATTTGAATTGGAATTTATAGAATCGTTTTTAATATTACTTTTAATATTCATTAAACAATTTGAATTGTTATTTAAAATAGTTCTATTAATAATAATAGAATTAGTATTGTTGTTTAGATGATTTACAAGAGTATTGTGAGTACTTATATTATTGTTAGATAAATTAATTAATGAAAAGTTAGAATTGCTATTTTTACCAATTAAATTTATATTAATATCTGTAGTACTCTTTTTATTAAATAAACCAAAGAATAATTTTACTGATGAATTATCATCTACATTTATTGTTAAATTTAATTTAATATTATGAATAGTAATTAAATAGATATTACTTTTTATATTTTTTTCTAAGGTTATGTTTAAATTTAAATTTAAGTATTTTATAATATCTAATTCTAAATCTACATTTTTATTTATTATTATTTCTTTATCTAAGACTTTATCTATCTTTAAATTAGTATTATCGCTAATCTCTATCATGATTTATAACCTTCTTTTTCTATCTTTTCTGCTAAAGAATTATCACCAGATTGAGTAATTCTACCATTATCAATAACATGTACATGAGTTGGTTTTAAATATTTTAAAATATTAGTATGATGAGTAATTATTAAAAAAGATATTTCATCATTATTCTCATAGTATTCTTTTAAAGTTTTACCAACAGTTTTAACTGCATCTACATCTAAACCAGAATCTATTTCATCTAAAATAATTAGTTTTGGTTTAAACATTAGTATTTGCGCAATTTCATTTTTCTTTTTTTCACCACCACTAAAACCTACATTAACATCTCTTTTAATATAGTCATCTTTTAGATTTAATTTATCTTTTGTATTTTCAATTAATTTATATAATTCTATTGTATTAATTTTTTCTTTATTTCTAGAGTTTATAGCGTTTTTAATAAAATCAAGATTAGAAATTCCATCTAATTCGTTAGGATATTGCATTGCAAGAAACATACCTTTTCTAGCTCTTTCATCAACTGTCATTTTAATTAAATCTTCATTATTAAAATAAATGGATCCATTTAATATTTCATATCTAGGATCTCCCATTAATGTGTTTGCAAGGGTACTTTTACCAATACCATTTTTCCCCATAACTGCATGAATTTCTTTATTGTTTATATTTAAACTGATATTGTTTAATATTTCTTTTCCATCAGTTTTTACTTTTAAATTTTTTATTGTAAGCATAATTATCCTCCTGTTAGCAGACGCTAACAAAACAATTATATTATATAAATCAAAAATATGCAACAATAAATGTTTGTGATATAATTATTTTTAGGAGGTTTTTATGTTTCAACATAAACTTGATTATGATAGGTTAAAGAATGATTTTGAAAAAAGTTTTGAAAAAAATGAAAAGAAGGCATTAGATGATTCTTTGCTTTTTAATAGTAATTTTATTGATAACTTAATTTATTTACTTAAAGAAGAAATAAGTGTTATTGATAGATATTATTATGATTTTTCTTTGTTTTTAGGAAACAAAGATATTACTGGACATGAAATATATGATTTTTATCATAGATATTTTTCTAATGATATTGCAAATGAAGAAAAAGAAAAAATTAATGAAGGAAATTCGAATGTTGAAATTGCGTATATTTATTATGTTGAAGATGGTTATAAGATAGTTCCGGAAACCGAAGCATCTGAAGATGTAAAAAATAATATTTGTGATGATTGGGGAGACAATTGTTCTTTATTAATATTGATAAATAAAAAAATAATGGAACAAAAACATGGTTTAACTTTGTCATTAGTGGAATTAAGTACTTTACCTTACTATAGATCTAAAGAAGAATATATAGGAGAATTATTAAAGTATGATTTAAATGATGATATATTATCTTATAATAATGAAGAAACTAAGAGATATTTTGTTGAAGTAATAAAAGAATATTCTAATAAAAACGGGAATAATTTGAATGATTTATTAGAAGATGTAATGATTAATGATAAACCAATAAAATATAGTTTAGAAAGGCATTGAAAAATGCTTTTTTTTCTTTATAAAATATACTTTATTGTGGTATAATAAACTTGTTTTAGGAGGTCTTTTATGGCAGTAATATATAAATTAGTTAATGTTAGTAAAATTTATAAAAGAAAAAATTTTGAGACCAGAGCATTAGATGATATAAATTTAGACATTAATGAAGGTGAAGTTATAGTCATAGTAGGACCATCAGGTAGTGGAAAAAGCACCTTATTAAACGTATTATCATGTGTTGATAATGTTACAAATGGAGAAATTTATTATAAAGATATGAATATATGTTTATTTAATGAAAAGAGTAAAGTTGAATATATTAGAGAAGTACCTGGATTTATTTTTCAATCTTATAATTTAATTCCCAATTTAATTGCAAAAGAAAATATAGAATTAGCTTCTCATATTTCGAAAGCTCCATTAGATGTTAAAGATATTATAAAATTAGTGGGTTTAAATGAACATAAATATAAGTTTCCTTTTCAAATGAGTGGGGGGCAATTACAAAGGGTATCTATTGCTAGAGCATTGGTTAAAAATCCTAGGGTTTTATTTTGTGATGAACCAACTGGAGCTTTAGATGAAAAGATGGGTAAACAAATATTAAAATTATTACAAAAGATAAATAAACAATATAAGAACACTTTAATAATAGTAACTCATAATCCTAGTATTGGAGATATTGCAAATACCGTTATTACTATGAAAAATGGGAAAATTGATAATATCAAAAGAAATGAAAAAACAAAAAAAGCTGATGAAATAGGGTGGGCATAATGAAGTTATTATTTATAAATTCATTTTCAAGTATTAGAAAGAAAAAATTACAAATAATAGGAATAATCCTTTTAGTGTTTTTATCTACTAGTATTTATACGATGATGAATATGGCAGTAGATAGAATGGAAGGAGCTTATACTAATTATATTAATGAACAAAATGTTGAAGATTTAAGTTTAACTATTGATATTGATTATAGAAATAGTTATACATATTCTGATGTTTTGAATATAAAGGGTAATATAGAGACTGATGATAATGAACAATATATTATTAATTTATATTTAATGTGTTTAGCAAGTAGAAATTGTACAGATGATTTTCTTAAACAAGTAGATAGAGTATTTGAAAAATATGATTTAAATAAATCAAAGAAACAAGAAGTATTAGAAGATATTGCAAGAAAATATAATTTTTATTATGAGGAAACAAGAAGTAAATTGGGTCAAAATAATGATTATATTTATAGAGTTATGCCTTATATTAAAAATAAGAAAATCAATAAACCTTTTTTAATAAAAGGAAAGTTTCCAACCGCAAATAATGAAGTAACTATTTTAGATGGATATGCTAAAAAAAATAATTTGAAAATTGGAAGTAAGATAAATTTAAGTGATAAGGAATATACAATAGTTGGTTATGCATATGCATCTGATTATATGTATCCTATAATTAATATTTCTTCTCCTATGTTTGATGAACAAAAACATAATATAGTTTTTATGCACTCTGATGAATATAAAAATTTTAATGGTGTTGAAGAAATAGCTAATAGTATTAAATTTAAAAAAGAAAATAGAACAGATGAAATTGTTGAAAAAGAAAAAAAAGCATATCTTTCTATGAATGATATGTTAAGAATAGTAAGAAATAAATCTCCCAAATTAAAGTTTGAAAATGGAAGAATTTTTACTGAGAGTTTCTTATATTTATTATTGGGAGTATCCGCTATAATAATATTAGTAATAGCTAAGAAGAGAATAGATGATGAAAGATTACAAATTGGTGTATTAAAAGCTTTAGGCTATAATAGATCTTCTATAGCGTTATCTTATTTACTATATCCATTAATAGGTGGTTTAGTTGGTGGAATATTAGGTTTTACTTTTGGATATTTTATGCATCCTACAATGACAAGTTTATTTATTAGTTATTACAATGTTCCTACTTTAAAAGCTACTTTTGATACCTCATATTTATTAAAAAGTACATTAATTCCAACAGTTGTCTTATCTATATTGACTTTCTTTATATTCTTATTTATGTTGAGACATAAAGCATTATATTTGTTGAGAGAAGGAAGTAATATTAAGGTTAATTTTATAAGCAGAATAATATCAAGAATTACTATGATTTTACCTTTTAAAGAAAGATTAAGAATTTCTTTAGCAAATAGATCTATAGGTAAATTGTTTATAGTGTCATTATCTTCATTTTTAACAGGTTTACTTATAGTATTAGTTTTAGTGGTATTTGATTTGTTTTCATTTATTATAGATAAAAGCTTTAAAGATGTTAAATATGATTATGTAGTCAATTATTTGAAACCAGAAACAACAATTAATTTAGTTGATGATTTAGTTTTAACTAGAGGATATGAAATATCTAAAGTTTATGATAGTAATGATGATTTAAAAGATTTAAAGGAAAGAAAAAAAGATTCTAATAATTCTATTACAATTGAAGGAATAGATAAAGAATTAAAATATTTTTATTTGTATGATGAAAATAATAATAAACTTAATACAGATTTAAGTGAAGATAAAATAATAATTAATACTAATATGTCTAAGATTCTTGGTTTAGAAATTGGGGATAAAATTATATTTAAAAATTTAGATAGAAAATATACGATTGTCAATATTACTGAATCATTCAATGGTTTTTCTGCATATGTAGATAGGGAAGATTTTGCAAAAGCTATGTCATTAAAATTATCTTATAATAAAATATATTCTAAAGATAGTAAATATTCTGATTATTCTAAAATTGAAAATGAAGAAATTATGAATATAGCTAGTATATTTAGTACTAAAGATTTAAAGAGAAATATGGGTACTATTTTAGAAACTTATGATATATCTTTATATGTAGTAATGGTATTTGCCGCAATAATGGTATTTGTTATAGTTTTAATTATTGCTAATATTGTTATTGAAGAAAACAAAAAAACTATATCATTAATGAGAGTATTAGGGTATAAGAAAAAAGAAATAAATTCGATAGTATTAAATATGTATACTCCATTTATTATAATATCTTATATATTATCTATACCTGCTATGATATATTTGTTAGAAAAAATTGTTGAAATATTAATGAAAGATATTGATTTTGCTCTTCCTATTACTATTTCTTATATTAAAGCATTTATTGGTTTATTAATATTACTTGTTGGATATTATTTAGCAATGTATATTTCAAAAAGAACATTAAAAAGGATACCTTTATCGGTAGCATTAAAGAGGGAGTAAATATGAAAAAATATATAGAATTAAGTAATGTTTATAGAACTTATAAAAACGGAAAATTAAGAAATAATGTATTAAATAAAGTTAATTTGGTTATTAATAAAGGGGAAATAATTGTTATTATAGGGCCATCTGGTAGTGGAAAGACTACATTGTTAAATTGCATCTCGGGATTAGATAAACCTACTAAAGGAAAGATTAAAGTGGGAAAAGATATTATTACTAGATTTGATGAGAAAGCTTTAACAAAATTTAGAAGAAAAAAATTAGGATTTATTTTTCAAACATATAATTTATTAGAAAACCTAAATGTAAAGCAAAATATTGAAATAGGAAGTAAATTAGTTAGAAATAAAGTTGATATAAATAAAATAATTGAAATTGTAGATTTATCTAAACATATTACTAAGAATATAGATGAATTATCTGGTGGTGAACAACAAAGAGTTAGTATTGCTAGAGCATTAGCAAAGAAACCTGAAATAATGTTTTGTGATGAACCAACTGGAGCTTTAGATGAAGATACAGGAAAAAAGATATTAAGAGCTTTAGTTGACGCTAATAATGAATATGGTACAACTATGATTATCGTTACACATAATCCCGGTATATCAAAAATAGGAGACAGAATAATAAAAATGAATAGTGGTTCAATAATAGAAGATGTAAACAATAAAAGAGTTAAACCAGAAAACATTGTATGGGGATAAAAATATAGTATAATTATAATAGTGAGGTGAATTAATGTTAATTCTTACTAAATCTGTATTAGCTATGATGATTAGTTTTTTTGCGTCTATAGTTTTAGGTTATTTTATTATACCTTTTTTAAAAAGAAAGAAGATTGGTCAAAATATAAGTAAACATCTCGAAGAAAAGCATAGTAAGAAAAATGGGATTCCTACTATGGGGGGAATAATTTTTATTATTTCTACATTTATAACAGTATTAGTATTAACTTTAATGGGTAAAATTGAAATTACTTCAAATATGGTTATAGTTTTATTAGTATTTTTAGGTTATGCTGGGATAGGTTTTGTTGATGATTATTTAAGTTTAAAAAGAAAAACAAATAATGGTTTAACAAGTATTCAAAAATTATTGTTACAATTTATAATAGCAATTGTATTTTTTATAATATTTATAAATAATGGAGGACAACCAGTTTTAGAAATATATACTTTAAATATAAAAGTAGATATGGGTATATTATATGGGTTATTTATATTATTTGTATTATTGGGATCTTCTAATGCAGTAAATATTACAGATGGTTTGGATGGATTAGCAGCAGGATTATCTGTTATTGCTTTTATTTCTATAGGTATAATTGCTTGGGGTTCTACCTGGGTTGTAGGTAATGATGGATTAGCTATATTATCATTTATAATAACAGGAGCAGTATTAGGATTTTTGTTTTATAATTCTTATCCTGCAAAAGTAATTATGGGTGATACTGGTTCTTTATCTTTAGGTGCTACTATGGCTTCAATTGCAATATTAACTGATCATGAATTAACATTGGTTGTTATTGCGGGTGTTTTTGTTATTGAAACATTAGTTGTTATAATTCAAACTGTATCTATTGTATATTTTAAAAAGAAAGTGTTTTTAATGTCACCTTTACATCATCATTTTGAAAAATTGGGATGGGAAGAAGTTGATATTGTTAAATTATTTTGGATAGTTGGATTATTACTATCTATGGCTGGAATAGCATTTGGAGTGTGGATATAATGAAATATCATTTTATTGGTATTAAGGGTTCTGGAATGAGTGCTTTAGCGCAAATATTATGTGATTTAGGTCTTTATGTACAAGGCTCTGATGTTGATCATCATCTATATTCTGAAGACTTATTAAGAAGTAAGAATATTCCTATATATTCATTTGATTCGAATAATATTAATATAGGGTTAACTATAATAGTTGGAAATGCTTTTGATGAGTCTAATGTAGAATTAAAAAAAGCTAAAGAGTTAAATTTAAATATATATAAATATACAGAAATGTTAGGAGAATTGGTTAAGAAATATAAAACTCTATCAATTTGTGGAACTCATGGAAAGACTACTACAACATCAATGATTTCTTATATTATGAATAATACAATTGGTGTTAATTATTTAATTGGAGATGGAACAGGATTTGCTAATAAAAATAATGAAATTTTTATTATGGAAGCATGTGAATTTAAAAGAAATTTTTTGCATTATTATCCTAAAGATATAATTTTAACTAATATAGATATGGATCATTTGGATTATTTTAAAGATTTAGATGATATTAAAGATGCATTTAAAGAATTTATTGGTCATGCGGAAAATACTTTAATAGCGTGTGGTGATGATTTAAATGTTAGAAGTATTATAAATAGAGAAGTTATATATTATGGATTTAATAGTAATAATGATGTAGTAATAGAAAATATGATTTTAGATGAAACTGGTTCATCTTTTGATTTGTATTATAATCGTGATTATTTAGATACTTTTAAAATTAATTTATATGGCTCTCATATGGTTTTAAATGCAGCAGCAGCAATTATTTATTGTTATATTAATGATATACCAATTGAAGATATTAAGAGGTATATAAATGAGTTTAAGGGCGCTAAGAGGAGATTTAAAGAAACCATAGTAAACAATACAATATTAATTGATGATTATGCTCATCATCCAACAGAAATTAAAACAGCAATATTATCAGCTAAACAAAAATATCCTAATAAAAAAATAGTATCGGTATTCTTTGAAAACACTTTTTCAAGAACTCAAAAGTTATATAAGGAGTACGCTAATAGTTTAAAATTATCTGATATTGTATTTGTTACTGATATATTAAGTGATAGAGAAAAAAAAGAGGATTATAATGGAGTGGGTCCTCAATTAATATTAGATTTATTAAAAGAAGGATATTACTTAAATATTGACAATTTTTTAGACAATAATAATTTAAATATTGTAAAACCATTATTAAATTATAAAAATGATGTTATAATATTTATGGGTTGTAAAGAAGTTTACTACTTAAAAGATAAATTAGAGGTTTTATTAAAGGAGGAAATATGATAAAAGGAACTAAAACAGAAAAGAATTTATTGAAAGCATTTGCGGGAGAAAGTCAAGCTAGAATGAGATATTCTATGTATGCATCTAAAGCTAAAAAAGAAGGATATGAGCAAATAGCGGCATTCTTTTTAGAAACAGCTGAAAATGAAAAAGAACATGCTTCATTGTTTTATAAGAAACTTGGTGGAGGTCATTTAGAAATAACTGCAAGTTTTCCAGCAGGGGAAATAGGAACTACATCTGAGAATCTAGACTTTGCTGCTAAAGGGGAAAATGAAGAGTGGACTAAATTATATAAAGAGTTTGCTGAAGTGGCTGCTCAAGAAGGTTTTTTAGAAATTGCTAAATTGTTTGAAAATATATCTACAATAGAAAAAAGACATGAAGAAAGATTTAGAAATTTATTTAAAAATGTTACTATGAATAAAGTATTTGAAAAAGAAGAACCAGTTGAATGGGTATGTAGAGAATGTGGATATGTACATAGAGGTACAAGTGCTCCGTCAGTATGCCCAGTATGTTCTCATGAACAAGCTTTTTATCAAGTATTAAATGAGAAGTATTAATAAAAAAAGGAATTTAATTTAATATAATTCCTTTTTTATTTCTTCAATATTTTTATACATAGTTTCAATGTAATTTTGTTCTATATTTTCTATAGCAGCGGTATCAAATATTATCTTTTCTATTTTGTTATCTACAATGAATTTTTCTATTTCTGGATCTAATATTTCATCTTTAAATACAATTATATATTTTAATATTTCATCTTCTATTAATTTTATAGCATCATTTTTTCTTTTTTCAAATAATTCTGTATCTTTATCTAGTGAAGTAACAGTTAAACCATATTTTTCAAAGAAAGATAATGCATCATTTGAAATTAAAATGTTTTTTTGTTCTGAATTTTCAACCATTATTTTAATATCGGCATCTAATTCAGATATTTCTAATCTAATTTGTTCATAATTATCATCAATTTCATTTATTAAATATGTTGCTTTTATATATTCTTTAAATCCATTCCTAATATTTTGAGTTAACATTAAAAAGTTTGAGGGATTTATCCATAGTTCTTCAATAGAATTTACATAATCCATACCCATAGCTGCATCTATTATCATTAAGTCTTTGTTTTTGTTTAACATAGAAACTGCATAATCTTTTTCTTCTGATAATCCATTATATACAAATAAATCACTTTTACTATAATCATCTAATAAAGTATCTGATATATCAACTATTTCATTAGGATAAATACTAAATATTCTACTATGATTTCCGTATAATTTATTAGTAATATATTCTATTGGATAAGTAGAAGTATAAATAATAATATTTTCTAAAGAATTAGTAGTTACATCACATCCAGTTAATATTAATAGTAATAGCAATAAAGAAATAATTTTTTTCATAGCTCCTCCTTTTTTGGAACATTATCTATTCCTATAGTGCCCCAAGGATTACATTTTAACAATCTTTTTATACTTAATTTTAAACCTAATATTGTTCCATGCTTTTCAAAAGCTTCTATAGAGTAATTTGAACAAGTAGGTATATGCCTACAAGAATTATGCCAAGGTCCTGGTATTAATTGATATATTTTAATTAATAATATAAATATGTATTTCATAAATCACCTATGATAATTATATCATAAAAATTTGTGTTATAATTAAATTATGTTAGATGGAGGATATATGGAAGTACTTAAACAATTTAATATTGAACCAAAAAATATTGAATTATATGAACAAGCTTTTACACATACATCATATAGTAATGAAAATAATATGGGTGTAAGTTATGAGAGATTAGAGTTTTTAGGAGATAAAGTAGTAGATTTAATAATAAGTGAGTATTTATATAGACATATGGATTTAAAGGAAGGCGATATGACTAAATTAAGAGCTTCTTATGTTTGCGAAAATGCTTTATATGAGTATGCACTTTCTTTAAGATTTAATGAATATGTTAAATTAGGTAAAGGTGAAGAATCTTCTGGAGGAAAATTTAGAAAAGCTATTTTAGCAGATGTTTTTGAAGCTTTTGTGGGGGCTTTATATTTGGATCAAGGATTGAATATTGCGAAGAGATTTTTAAATGATACAATTATTTCTAGTATGATAGAAAAAGAAACTTATTTTAGTGATTATAAATCATTGTTTCAAGAAAGAATTCAGATTGATAATAAAAAAATAGAATATATTCTTATTGATGAATCCGGGCCAGCTCATGACAAGACTTTTACTTCAATAGTTAAAGTTGAAGATATAATATTTGGTAAAGGAGTAGGTAGCACAAAAAAAGAAGCAGAACAAAAAGCCGCAAAGGATGCTTTAGATAAACAAGCTTAAATATAACAATATAGGTTGATAAATTAATATAGAGGTGAATATGTATAAAAAATCAAATCAAAATATAATGATTGTGTTATTATTACTTGGATGTATTATTATGAGTATATTATTGATATTTCCTGGATTAGTAATGAATAGGAATGATAATATAAATGATTTAGAAGAAAACAATAATATAGAAGAGGTAAATGTTGAAGGAAATTATGTTGATGTAATTGATACTAATTATGAAAATATACATCCTAAATTAACTTCTCAATTTGTAAAAAATACTATAAATTTATTTAATAATGATTTTACTGGTGATTATTTTGGATATTATTTTAAACAAGATAAAATTCTAGTAAAAGATATGGACAAAAAAGTTTTATTGAATTTAGCATTACAAAAATTTGCTAATGAATTATCAATTTCTAAAAATAATAATGAAGTGTGCGTAAATAAAGATGAAATTATTAAATATTCAAACAATATATTTTATAATGATGTAAATTTAGTTGATGTAAATGATACTATTATAAACGATACAGGGGACTTTTATTTGAAAGGTGATAAGTATTGTGGAAAATTATTAACTGGAAAAGATTTTGTGGGATATAATATTTATCAGAAGATAATTGGATATAATAAAGGAAGCATTCATCTTCAAATATTTACAAAATTTACTTTTTGTCAAGTTATATATAATGAAAAAAATAAAGAGCCTGATTGTGTTTATAGAAATACTATGGATATTAATTTAACAAATAATATTATTGATACTTCAAAATTTAATTTGATACCTAGTAATGAAATTTTTAATAAAGGAAATACTTATAAGTATACATTTTTGATGAAAAACGATAATTTATATTTTATTTCTGTAGAAAAAGTGATATAATTTAAATAAGAAAAATAAGGAGGGATTAAATAAATGAATTTTGATAAAAAGAAATTATCTATAATTGCTGTTTTGGTTTTATTTTTATTGATAATAATTTATGTATTATTTTTAAAACCAGGAAGTAATAAAGAATTAACTATTCAAAATGACATAGAAGATGTTGAAGTATCTTGCTTTACTTATGAAAAAGAAGAAAGTGGAGTTGTTATAACTGCTTATGATGATAAGTGTCCTAAGGAAGTTGGAATACCTAATGTAATTGAAGAAACTGCAGTTACAAAGATAGGTGTATTTACATTTAGTAATAAAAGTATTACTAAACTAAGATTACCAAAAGATTTAAAAGAAGTTGGTAATAATTCATTTCAAAATAATCAATTAGAAAACGTAATAGTTCCTGATTCAGTTACTGTAATAGGAAGTTATGCTTTTGAAAACAATAATATTAAAAGTCTTTCTATTCCAAATGGTTTGAAACAAATGGGAGCAGCAGCATTTAATAATAATGATTTATCAGATGATAAAGGATTTATTTTTGCTAGAAATGAAGATGGATCTGTTAATAATACAAAAGTGGTTAGTTATGGTGGATCTAAAAAAGAAGGAGTAATAATTCCTGAAGGTGTAAATACAATTGGTGATTGGTCTTTTAGTAAATGTGAACTAATTTCAGTAACTTTACCTGAAAGCACAAATATGGTTGGAATATATGCATTTTCTGATAATAAATTAACAACAATTAAAATTCCAAAGAATGTTGCTAATTTGGGAGATTATGCATTTACTAATAATGAATTGGCAGAATTAAATATAGATTTAGGTTTAAATAGTATTGGAAATTATGTGTTTTCAAATAATAAATTAACAAAAATTAATTTACCAGTTAGTATTTCAAAATTAAATAATTATTCATTTGAAAAAAATACTATAGTTGAAGTAATAATGCCAGAGAATATGGAAATTACTGAAAGTTCTATTTCCGAAAATTTTTACAAAACATATGTTACTAATAAAAAAGAAGCGGGTACTTATAAATCTAGTGAACAAAATGGAACATGGACAAAACAATCTTAAAAGAGTTAATAACTCTTTTTTTCTTGTTTAATATACAATAATATATTATAATTATTAAGGTGATCATAATGTATCTTAAACAAATAATTGCACAGGGTTTTAAATCTTTTGCGGATAAAACAAGTATCGACTTAGAACCAGGGATTACAGGTATTGTAGGTCCCAATGGTTCTGGAAAGAGTAATATTGTTGATGCTGTTAGATGGGTATTAGGAGAGCAATCTGTTAAGTCTTTAAGAGGCGAAGGTGCTATGACAGATGTTATTTTTTCTGGGAGTAAAAGTAGAAATCCAGCAAATCATGCATCTGTTTCATTAATATTTGATAATACTAATAATGAATTAAATATTGAATATAAAGAAGTAGAAATTAAAAGAATTGTTAACTCTAATGGTGAAAATGAATATTATATAAATAAAGATAGATGTAGATTAAAAGATATATTAGATTTATTTATAGATAGTGGGGCAGGTAAAGAATCGTTTAATATTATTTCCCAAGGAGATATTGCAAGCATTTTATCAGATAAACCTGAAGAGAGAAGAGTGATATTTGAAAGTGCTGCTGGAGTATTAAAATACAAAAAAAGAAAAGAAGATGCTTTAAGAAAATTATCTAGAACTAATGATAATATTAATAGAGTTAATGATATTATGATTGAGTTAGAATCTCAATTAGAACCATTAAAAGAACAAAGTGTAAATGCTAAAAAATACGTTGAATATAAAGATGAATTAGATAATATAGACATTTCTTTGATAGTTTATGATGTAGAAAAATTAAATATTGAAAGTAAAAATAATAAAGATAAAAAAGAAGAATTAAAAGAAGAATTAATAAATTTAGAAACAGAGTTTTCTTCTAAATCTTCTTTATTAGAAGAAAATAAATTGAAGTTGTTAAAGTATAGAGAAGAATATAATATATTAAATGAAAAATTATTAAATCAGGTAAAAATAGTAGAAAAATTAAATAGTGAAAAAATTATATTAAATGATAGGAAAAAATACGATGTTGATGATTCTAAAATACATCAAAGAATAATAGATTTAAAAGAAGATAAAAATAAGTTTAGTAATAAAATTGAATCAATTGAAAAAGATATTGATAAATTAAATAAAGAATTTATTGATATTGAAACAAATATTGAAGAATTAGATATTGAAATAGTCAATATTAATAAAGAAAAAGACTCTTTAAATAATAAATTAGATAATCAAAATAAGAGAAAAATAGATTTAGAATATAAAATAAATGTAATAAAAAATAATATAGAAAATAATAGTGATTTATATTATTCGGTTTCTTCAGTATTAAGAAATAAATCACTTAATGGTATATTTGGTGTATTAGGAAAGTTGATTGATTTTGATTCTAAATATAGTACTATGATAGATATATCATTATCTTCTTCATCTCAGTTTATTGTTTGTGAAAATGATGAGTCTGCTAAAGAAGCAATTAATTTCTTAAAAGCTAATAATCTTGGAAGAGCTACTTTTTTACCTTTAAGCGAAATAAATGGTAGATATGTGGATGAAGATACATTAAGTGAAATAAGTTCTCAAAAAGGTTTTATAGATGTTGCATCGAATTTAGTTGTTTGTGATTCAAAATATAAAAAAGCAATATTAAATCAATTAGGAAATATAATTGTTGTAGATAATATAGAAAACGCAAATAGGATTAGTAAATCAATAAATCACAGATATAGAGTAGTAACATTAGATGGAGAATTACTTCACGTTGGGGGCTCTATAACTGGCGGTACAATTAAAAAGAATAGCGGTCTTATTATGGATAAACTTGATTTAGAAAATAAAATTAAAGAATTAGACATTATTATTAAAGACATATCTAAAATAAGTTCTAATATAACTAATTTAAATAGTAAATATGTTATTTTAAAAGATAAGATGAATAACTTAAATAGCAAGAAAATATCATTAGAACAAATTAATAAGATTAAATTGGAACTAAAAAATGAATATATTGAAAATTTAAATAATATTGATTTCGAATTATCAACTAAAGAAAATATAACTAAAGAAGAAGATGAATTAATAAATGATTATTATGCTGCTACTTCTTTAAAAGATTCGATATTAAAAGAAATTGAAGATTTAAACAATAGTATTACTAATTTATCTGATAATATAGAAACATTAGAAAAAGATATTAAATTATATAATTCTAAAATAAATAAAAATAATAATAATATTAATAATATCGATATAGAAGAAACAAAAGTAGAAATGAAATTAGATCAATTGCTTTTAACATTAAATGAAGATTATAATATGACTTTTGAAAAAGCTAAAAGAGATTATATTTTATATAATGATTATGAAGAATCAAAAATTAGAGTTGAAGAATTAAAAGATTTAATTAAAAATTTAGGTGTAGTTAATATTGGTTCTATTGATGAATTTGATAGAATCAATTATAGATATGAATTTTTAAATAATCAAAAGACAGATTTATTTAACGCTAAAAATACCTTAAATTCAATTATTGAAGAGATGGATGAAATAATGAAATCTAGTTTCTTAACTACATTTAAAGAAATACAAATTGAATTTAGAAAAATATTTAAGAAATTGTTTAGTGGAGGAGATGCAGAATTAAAGTTAACAGATTCAAATAATATTTTAGAAACTGGTGTTGATATTGTAGCGTTACCTCCAGGAAAGAAACTACAACATATTTCTTTGTTAAGTGGAGGAGAAAAAGCTCTAACAGCAATTGCATTATTATTTTCAATATTAAAAGTAAAACCGGTCCCATTTTGTTTATTAGATGAAGTTGAAGCACCTTTAGATGATAATAATGTAAATAGTTTTGGTCAATTCTTAAAAGAATATGAAGATAAAACTCAATTTATATTAATAACTCATAAAAAAGCTACAATGGAATATGCTGATATATTATATGGAGTTACAATGCAAGAATCGGGAGTTTCTAAATTAGTAAGTGTTAGATTAAAAGATGTATAAAAAAATAAGATGCTAAATTGGACGCATCTTATTTTCATCTTTATAAGGATTCTCTTTATCTATCTTATCAACAAATAATATTCCATTTAAATGATCTATTTCATGTTGAAACGCAATTGATAATTCTTCTCTTCCTCTATATGATACTTTGTTTCCGTTCATATCATATCCTTCAATTGTTACTCTAGCATATCTTGGAATTATTCCTTCAATTTCTCTATTAACACTTAAACAACCTTCACCGAATTCAGCATATATTAATTCTTCAGAATGACTAACTATTTTTGGATTTGCTATAAAATAGTTTTTAAAGGATTGCTCTTTATCTCCTTCTTTTGTTGTTTCTTCAACTATTACGAAGAATCTTTTTAAAATTCCTAATTGAACTGCTGATAAACCCATTCCAGGTCTTAAATCATATTTCAAACTAAATTCTTCTATTTGACTTAATCTTAAATGTTCCATCATATCTGTTGCTAATTTTTTATCTTCTTTAGACATTGGAAAAACAACTTCCTTACTTACTTGTCGAAGTCTGTTATCAAGTTCATCCAAAATGTCATTTGATTTAATCATTAAAATCACCAACAAAATTATAACATAGTTTACAAAACATTACAAATTATGTTATTATAAAATACAAGTTGAAAAAATTGGAGGTATTATGAAAGCAGAAGTATATAATAGATTAAAATCATTAGAATTTTTAAGGTTAATGATAAATTGTAATGGTTCAAATTATTTTGATAATGAAATAAAATTTCAAGAAGAATTATTGAATGATTTAAATAAATTAAAAAATATTGATACAAATGATGAAGAATATTTTGAGTTATTAAAAAAATGTTATCATATAAAATTTAATGAAGAAGACTATACAGAAATTAGTAAAATGATATTAAATGCTAAAAAAATAAAAAAAGCATATGTTAAATCATCAATAGTAGAAAAAAGTATTGGAGAAACAAAGTATTCGAGAGAACAGGTTACTTCAAGATTTGATTTTAATTATATTAATATATTTTTATCATCTAATAGAAAATATAAACTGAATTTATCTAAGATTTATTCTTATGAAGATATTAATAAAATGCTTAGTGATAATAAAATTGTATTAATTGATTATAAATTAGATAAATCAGTTAAAATGTCTAAGAACGATGCTAATAATTATTTTGATAAAACTGCATCTTTACCATTTTTAAGTTTTCATTATTCTCATAATATTAATGAAAAATTTCCAATAGTATCAAAAAATTTAAAACAATATATTAGAACTTCTTTAACACCAGAAGTAATAGATAAGGATATTAGTAAATTAAGAATATCAACAAGAAATACATTAAGTGAAATTTCTAAAAGTTTAAAAAATAGTGATTCAAATTCATATAAAAGGAATTTTTCAAAAGAAGAAATGTTAGAAGTATGTGATAAACACCTATTAATATTAAGTAACAATTAATAGTATTGTTTTTATTATGATATAATTATTATGGAGGTAATATGAATTTAATAATAGGATCTCATGTGTCCTTTGTAAAAGATAAACAATTACTGGGAAGCGTAGAAGAAGCTTTAAATTATGGTTCTAATGCATTTATGATATATACTGGAGCTCCTCAAAATACTAATAGAATTTCTTTAAATAATGATTTAAACACAAAGGGAAAAGAATTAATTATAAAAAATAATATAGATTTTAATAATATTATAGTTCATGCTCCATATATTATTAATCTTGCTAATAAAAAGGATGAAGAATTTAGAAATTTTACTTTAAATTTTTTAAAGCAAGAAATAAAAAGATGTGAAGAATTAGGAATATATAAGTTAGTACTACATCCTGGATCACATGTTGGATTAGGAGAAGAAGTTGGCTTAAATAACATAGTTGATGGATTAAATATAGTGCTTGAAGATAATAGTCCAGTTAAGATATTAATCGAAACAATGTCTGGAAAAGGTACTGAATGTTGTTATAAGTTTGAACACATAAAATATATAATAGATAATGTAAAAAATAATGATAGATTAGAAGTATGTATGGACAGTTGCCACATGAGTGATGCGGGATATGATATTACTAAATTTGATATATTGTTAGATGAATTTGATAAAATTGTGGGTTTAAATAAAGTAAGCGCAATACATATTAATGATTCTAAAAATAATATTGGTGATAAAAAAGATAGACACGCTAATATTGGATATGGAAACTTAGGTTTTGATAATATAATAAATATAATTTATAACAAAAGATTAGAAAATATACCTAAAATATTGGAAACACCTTATATTGAAAATACATATCCACCATATAAATTTGAAATAGAAATGATAAAAAATAAGATATTTAACCCTAATTTGATTGAAACAATAACAAAATATTATAAAAACCTTTGATATTTCTTAATATTTTGATATAATCATATTGGTAAAAAAAGGAGTGATTAATTATGGCAAAAGCACAAAATAGGGAAAGAATTACTTTACTGTGTTCTGAGTGTAAAGAAGAGAATTATAGAACAGTAAAAAATAAAAAAAATACTGTTGAAAAATTAGAACTTAATAAATTTTGTCCAAGATGTAATAAAACTACATTACATAAAGAAAAGAAATAAACTAAGGTTTATTTTTTATTGGAGGCATTATGATAAATGTTAATGATTTTAAAACTGGGATGACAATAGAATTAGATGGAGAAATATTTGAAGTTTTAGAGTTTTCTCATGTTAAACCAGGTAAAGGAGCAGCCTTTGTTAAAGCAAAATTATATAATTTAAGAACAGGATCTAATACAGAAAATTCATTTAATTCTAGTACAAAAGTTCCAAAAGCTTTAATTGAAAAAAAGCCTATGCAATTTCTATATATGAATGGTAATAATTATGTATTTATGAATATGGATAATTATGAACAAATTGAAATAAATGAAACTCAAATAAATAAAGAAAAAAATTATTTAAAAGAAAATCAAGATGTATTTGTAATTTTTTATGGAGATGAATTATTAGGTATTAATTTGCCTGAAAAAGTTGAATTGCTAATTACTAAATCAGAGCCAGGTGTAAAAGGTAATACATCATCAACTGCAATGAAAGACGCTATAACTGAAACTGGTCTTTTAGTAAAAGTACCATTATTTGTTAATGAAGGTGAAGAAATTATAGTATCTACCAAAGATGGTAAATATGTATCAAGAAAATAAAAAAAACGAATTAAAATCGTTTTTTTTATTATAGATTTAATAATGGGTATATTATAGTTGCTATCATTGCACCAACTACAACTATAAGCATAGTCCATATTCCTATTTTTTTAAGTAATTCTTTTTTCTTTTTATTCATTATTCACCTCGATATAATTATATCATATATGTAATTTTGTGTTATACTAAATTTGGTGATTTCAATGAAAAAAATTGTTGTAGGAATGAGTGGAGGAGTTGATTCTTCAGTTGCGGCATATTTATTAAAAGAACAAGGATATGAAGTAATTGGTTTATTTATGAGAAATTGGGATTCATTAATAAATAATGATATTATGGGTAATCCCACAATTGAGAATGATATATGCACTCAAGAAGAAGATTATAATGATGCATTATATGTATGTAACCAATTAGATATACCTCTTCATAGGGTTGATTTTGTAAAGGAATACTGGGATTATGTATTTACTTATTTTTTAGATGAATTAAAGAAGGGAAGAACTCCAAATCCTGATGTAATGTGTAATAAGTATATTAAGTTTGATTATTTTATAAAAGAAGCAAAAAGATTAGGAGCTGATTATGTTGCAACTGGACATTATGCTAGAATCATTGATGGTACTTTATATAAAGGAATAGACACTAACAAAGATCAAAGTTATTTTCTTTGTGAATTAACTAAAAAACAACTTGAAAATGTATTATTTCCAGTAGGGGAGTTAAATAAAGATGAAGTTAGAGATATTGCAATAAAATTAAATTTGAAGACAGCAAAGAAAAAAGATTCAACCGGAATTTGTTTTATTGGTGAAAGAAATTTTAAAAACTTTTTAAAAAACTATTTACCAACAAAAGAGGGAGATATAGTCAATATTGAAAACAAAAAAGTATTGGGTAAACATATAGGATTAATGTATTATACAATTGGTCAAAGAAGAGGTTTAAATATTGGTGGATATAAAGAAAGATTATATGTTGTAGGAAAAGATTTAAATAAAAATATACTATATGTTTGTTATGGTGATGATAATGAATACTTATATAGTGATGAAGCCTTAATTGAAGACTTTAATTTAATGAGTGATAAAAAAGTAGATAAATGTAATGCTAAATTTAGATATAGACAAAAAGATAATGAGGTATATATAGAATATTTGAAAGATAAAGAAATAATTGTTAAATATAATAATATTAAGGCTGTTACACCAGGTCAAATATGCGTATTATATGATGGGGATGAATGTATTGGTGGTGGAATTATTAAGGAAGTTAGAAAAAATGGTAATAAATTATGGTATCTATAATTTACAATCCTTGACATTTTATATATTTATGATAAAATAAATATGTATTGGAGGTAACTATGAATTTATTAGAAGATTTCCTTAGAGAATTAGGAATATCAAAAGTTAAGTTAGCTAAATATTTAAATGTGTCAAGACAAATGGTATACAATTATTTAGAAATGAAGAGCATCGATGAATGGCCAAAGGATAAAAAACTTAAATTATTTTTGTTATTAGATATACAAGAATATGATGATATTAAGAATATTAAACCCAATAATGAATACATTTCAAGATTAGAAAAACTAATTAATGAAACTGATGAAGATTATAATTTTTCTGGAAGTAATAAATATGATTTAAAAGAATTAAGTAAAAAACAACAAAAAATATTATTAGAAATTGTTGATTTAATAAAGGAATTATTAAGCGAAGATGAAAATGGATCATCATATTCTACATGCAAATATTTATATAACTTTTTACAAGTTGTAGATGATGTTGAAGAATTAAAATATATATTAGCGTACTTCTCAAAAGCAAATGGATTTATTCCTGTTAATGAGTTCGTTTATAATGAAGAAAATCAAATTAATTTTGAAAGTATAATGTTTCAAGCTATATCGTTATTCAATAATGGTGGAGCATCTAAATCCAAATTGTTAGAAGCTCATAAAAAGTTTGAAGCTGAAATAGAGCAAAGACAAGAAGAGAAGTTATCTAGAACTCAAGAATTAAACACAGTTAAAATACAAGCATTAAGAGAACTTGGTTATACTGAATTAAACGAAAAGAACTCTACAGAAGTTTTTGAAAAGATTGCGGAAATTCAATCAAGAAAAATATAATAATATGTAAAGTAAAAGTAGGGGGATCCCCCTACTTTTTATATTGTTTTTTATATATAAATTATAAGCGTTTAATATTTATATAATTATTTAATATATTTAGTACAAATAATATAATTTATATCATAATTGAAATATATATAAATTACATATCTTATATTACATTTTAAAATCTTAATCGAGATTAAGTAATGTGCATAAATACCTATCTTAATTAATGATATTTTCTTAATCATGTTTGTTTAGGATAGATAAATAATCATCTTAATTAATAATATATAGATTATTTATATATTGTTATGATTAATATCATATATAATGAAAGTATTTATTATATTATAAATAAGAGTGTATTCCCTTATATTTAAAGGATTCTAAGAATATTCGTACACAAATAATATATCATTATAATGTACATTATGTTAACTTCTATTATATTGATAAAAAAAGATACTAAATATAGTACCTCTTCTCTATTGTTATAATCCTTAATAATAATTATTAAATACCTTTTTGATTAGTTGGAACACTTATTAAAGTATACTCATTATAATGATATAATGTTTTATCTTTAGGATTTTCTGGTACTGTTTTTCCTGCATAAACTCTTTTAAAATTATCCCAATCAAGTTTCCTTGCTTCATAATCATAAGTTACATATTCAGAAAACCATTCTTTAGTAAAGTAATCTTCACTATTTTTTTCTACAATTACCTCTTTAATAACTACATCTTTGTTATATGTCTTACTATCATTATATAATGATAATGTACCTCCTAGTATCAGCGTACCAGCTATTGCAAGCGTTAAATAATTTTTCTTTTTTTCAGTCACAATTAATCTCCCCCTTTTTAATTGAATGACTTATATTATACACGGAAATATATTTTTGTCAAGTTATGTACAAAGCGTGTGATTTAGAGACACTTTTATATATGTATATATTTTAAAAAATTATAGTGTTTCATCCTTATTAATATTAGGTTCAGCATTATCAATAGATTCTATAACTGTAGTATCTTTACTGTCAATTGGTTCTATTATTTGTCCTTTATTATAAAATTCATTTAAAGCTTGTAATGTACCTTTTTTTACTATTTTTATTTCCATTTTATATTTTAAATATAAAAGTAAGGGAACAAAAAGTATTGTTAAAATAACTATAGTTGTTACTACTCCGGAAATTGAATCTCCTATAAGACTATTTATTTGATCTATATCATACATATTATCACCTATTTTTATTATATCACAAAAAAAGAACTATTATTTATAGTTCTCTACTCTTTCAATTTCTAATCCTACTTCTAAACCATTTAAATCCAATTTATTATTAATATTTCTTTTGGTTATATTAATTGCTAGAGTATCCTTAGAAATATATTCTTTAAACTCATTTAATACTATCTCAAAATCCTCTTTACTATCATAATAAATATTAATTCTATCTATTACATTATAATTATTAGTTTTTCTTAGTTGTTGAATTTTTGAAACTAATTCTCTTGCTACTCCTTCATTTATTAAGTTTTGAGTAAGGTTAGTATCTAATATAATAAACTTATTATTTTGCATTTGAGCATTATATCCTTCTTTTGATGAAATTCTAATATCTATCATGTTTTTGTTAATAATATAATTTTTATTATCAATGTTGATTTGAATATCCCCTACTTCTAGTTTATTTAAATCATCTTCAGATATTTTTGATAAATATTCTTGAAACAATTTAATATTTGATCCAAATATAGGACCAGCTTCTTTAAAATTAGGTTTTACTTCAAAATTCATATATTTATTTAGATTGTTTTCAAATATAACTTCTTTAACATTTAATTCTTCTTTTATTAAGTCAACTAAATCTCCAATTAATGATTTATATTTTCCGTTTATTATTACATTTGATATAGGTTGTCTAACCTTGATTTTAGCTTCTTCACGAGCAAATCTACCTAAGGTTATTAAATCCCTTACTAAATCCATCTTTTCTTCTAAATGGTCATTAAAATGCTTCTTATTATATATTGGATAGTCTTCTAAGTGTACTGAATCATTATTAGTAAGTTTTTTATATAAGTCTTCAGTTATAAAAGGAATTATGGGTGCCATTAATTTAGTAAGTCCTAATAATACTTCATAAGTGGTTTTATAAACTGCTTTTTTACTATTATTTAGTTCTGAATCCCAGAATCTTCTTCTATTTCTTCTTATATACCAATTAGATAAATCATCATTTAAAAATAGTTGAATATGTTTTACTGCTCTATTTAAATCATATTCTTTTAATGCAATATCAGTATTCATTACTAATCTATTATATTTAGATAATAACCATTTATCTATTTCTTCTCTATCTTCATAATCTATTTCATAAGTTCTTGGATCTATTCTATCTGTATTTGCATATAATTGAAAAAATGTATAAGTATTTTTTAATGTATTAAACATTTTAGATTGAACTTCTTTTAATCCTTCGATATCAAATTTTGTTGGTAACCATGTAGGTGATACATATAATAAATACCATCTTAATACATCTGCTCCATATTCATCAAACATCTTAAATGGATCTACTGCATTTCCTTTACTTTTACTCATTTTTTGTCCATTTTTATCTAACAATAAATCATTTACTAATACATTTTTATATGGAGAAACTCCTTTAACAAATGTAGAGATTGCTATTAATGAATAGAACCATCCTCTTGTTTGGTCTATTCCTTCACATATAAAGTCTGCTGGAAATTGTGATTCAAACAATTCTTTGTTTTCAAATGGATAATGATATTGAGAAAAAGGCATAGATCCAGAATCAAACCAACAATCTATTACTTCTTTTACTCTAGTCATAGTTTTATTACATTTAGGACATTTAATATGAATTTCATCTACAAATGGTCTATGTAAATCTATAGTATTATCAATTTTTTCTATTGATTTATTAATTAATTCTTCAATAGATGCGATTGATTCTATATGACCACATTCACATTTCCATATATTTAATGGAGTCCCCCAATATCTAGTTCTAGATATTGCCCAATCATTTAAATTTTCTAACCAATTTCCAAATCTTTTTTCTCCAATAAATGAAGGATGCCAATTAACTGAATTATTATTATCAATTAATTTATCTTTTAGTTTAGTCATTTCTATATACCAACTGGGTTTAGCATAATAAAGAAGCGGTGTATCGCATCTCCAACAATGTGGATAATTATGTAATACTCTTTCTTTTTTAAATAATTTATTATTTTCTTTTAGATATTTAATTATTTCAACATCAGCGTCAAATACTAATATATCTTTCCAAGGACCTTCAGTATATTTGCCATCTTCTCCAACTGGATTTAATACTGGTAGATCATATTTTCTTCCTACTTGATAATCATCTTCACCAAAAGCAGGCGCAATATGAACTATACCTGTACCATCTTCAGTAGTAACATAATCTGCTAAAGTAACATAAAATGCTTTTTTATTTACTTTTAATTCCGGTATTAATTGTTCATATTCAATATATTCTAAATCTTTTCCATTTAATTCTTCTAATACTTCAATATCATCACCTAATACTTTATGAGTTAATGATTTTGCTAATATAAATGTATATCCTTGTGATTTTACTTTTACATATGTTTCATTAGGATTAACTGCTAAAGCAACATTTGATAATAATGTCCATGGAGTTGTTGTCCATACTAAGAAGTATTCATCTTTATTTTTAACTTTCATAGTTGCTATTACTGTATCAGTATTGACTTCTTTATATCCTTGAGCTACTTCGTGAGATGCTAAACCAGTACCACATCTTGTACAATATGGTAATATTTTATGGCCCTCATATATTAATCCTTCTTTGAAGAATTTATTTAATATCCACCATTCTGTTTCAATATAATTATTATCAAAAGTTACATATGGGTTATCTAAATCAATAAAATATCCCATCTTTTTAGTCATTAAACTAAAAGCATCTTTATTTTTAAAGACTGATTCTTTACATTTTTCATTGAATTCTTTTATTCCAAATTCTTCAATTTCTTTTTTACTTTTTAATCCTAATTGTTTTTCTACTTCTATTTCAACAGGTAAACCATGAGTATCCCAACCAGCTTTTCTAACTACTCTTTTGCCTTTCATAGTTTGATATTTACACACAGTATCTTTTAATATTCTGGATACTACATGGTGAATACCAGGCATTCCATTAGCGGTAGGAGGGCCTTCATAAAAAACAAAATTTTCTTTACCTTCTCTATTATTAATTGTTTTATTTAAAATATCTTCTTTTTCCCATTTATCAGATATTTTATCTTCTATTTCACTTATCCTGCCTTTTTCTAATTCTTCAAATATTATTTTCATATTTACTCCTTAATCAATTAAATCATAGTCCATAGTTCCTATATTTAATTTTTCTGCATATTCTAATCCTGATTTCCAATCAATATTAGAATGTATACAAGAAAATTTATCTTCAAATTTGTTTTCTAATCCATCTAATATGCTCCCCTTTACTATATCTGCTTTGTTTACTAAATCAGAACTTGCTTTATCTATGGAAACTGGGTCTGATGATGCGATTATACCAATATCAGGAACAATTGCTAAATCATTATTTGACCAACAATCACAATTTGGTGATACATTCATTATAAAGTTTATATGATAATGTTGTTTATCTTTTAAAACTCCATAAACATATTCAACTATTTTTTCATTTAATATAGTACTTTGTGACATTTCTTTTTGAGATATAGCTTTTTGTGGACATACAACAATACATTCTCCACATCCAACGCATTTATTGTAATCTATTATTGCTTTATCTTCAATATTAATTGCTTTTTGATTACAATTTTCTGCACATAATCCACAAGTTATACATGTATCTTTATCTATAATAGGTTTAGAACCTGAATGCATTTCTAATTTTCCTAATTTAGATCCACATCCCATTCCTAAATTTTTTAAAGCTCCCCCAAAACCAGCTTGTTCATGACCTTTAAAATGATTTAAAGATATTATTATATCTGCTTCAGTAATAGCATTACCAATTTTAACTGTACTACAATGTTTTAAATTAACTTCTATTTCTTTATAATCATTTCCTTTTAAACCATCACCAATAATAATAGGGCAACCTGTAGTAGTACTATTAAATCCATTTAGTTCAGCAGTATTAATATGACTAATAGCATTACTTCTTGTTCCAGAATATAAAGTTGAACAATCAGTAACAAAAGGATAACCACCCTTCTCTTTTATTAAATCTGAAATTACTTTAACATAGTTAGGTTTAATAAATGCAAGATTTCCATATTCTCCAAAATGAATTTTAAGAGCAACAAATTTGTTATTAAAATTGATGCTATTAAAATCACTTTTTATTAGTAATTTTTTAAATTTATCCAACATATTATTATCATATGTTGTTCTCATATTTGTAAAATAAATTTTTGACATATTTCCTCCTTATAATAAAAAAAAGATAGTATCTAAAGGACGAATAACCGCGGTACCACCTTTTTTTATAGCTAAACTATACACTCTAAGATTGTAACGTAATCATCGTCTTTTTCTACGTTTCGAAAAAGCATATCAAGAGTGATTTATATATTATATTTAAACTTATTTGCACCAATCATAAGCTCTCTAAATTAAATTATAAAATATCTTCTCCATCATTTACTTTATATTCATCTGAATCCATGTCATTAATTAAATCTAATTGTTGTTCTAACATGGTTTTCATTCTTTTTTTATACATATTTATATTCTTTTTTAGCATTTCAGCTCTATATTGAACTTTTTCAGCTCTATTTAATGCATCAGATATAATTCTATTTGCATTTTTTCTTGATTCATTTATTATAGCATCACTTTCTTCTTTTGCAATATATCTAATTCTATCATTATTAGCTTGAGCATTAGTTATTGTACTATTTAATGTGCTTTCAATTTGTTTATATCTATTTAATTCATTTTGTAATTCTATAATAGTTTTATCTTTAGCGATTGCAATTTCATCTTTCTTTTTAGAATCAGATATTATTTTTTCTAATTTAACAATAACTTCATCCAAAAAAGCATTTACTTCTTTTGGATTATAACCTCTAAAAGTTTTATTAAATTTTTTCATACAATCACCTCAGAATTATAAAACTATTTTATTTCAACATCAATATCACTATTGTCATGAATTTTGTCTTTAATATCATCTTCTGCCATTTTACCTTGAACACTCATGTTTTTTGGAGCACATAGAAATATTCCGCCACCAATTTTTTGTAAGTCTCCACCTATAGCATAAATAGTACCACTTAAGAAATCAACTATTCTTTTTGCTTGATCAGTAGTTACTCTTCTTAAATTAACTATTACTGTATGTCTGTTTTTTAAATGATCCGCTATTTGTTGAGATTCTGAAAAAGCTCTTGGTTCAAGTAATATTAATTTTGTTCCTTCAGAAGCTAATCCTTTTAATGCATCTTCTGTAGATAAAGCATAAAATTCATCTTCAGAAGACAAAGGTTCTTTATCTTTCCATAAATTTTTTAAATTTTTTAAAGCCATTTTATCCTCCTACTACTAGTGTTTACTTGATTATTATACCACATATTTATTTATTTAAATATATTTTTTAAAATAATCCTTCTATTATATTTTTACCATCAATTGTATTAATTTTCATTTTACAAGCCATAGGTTCTTTAGGTAGTCCAGGCATTGTCATAATTTTTCCTGCTATACAAACTATAAATCCAGCTCCAATTGATAATCTAATTTCTCTAATAGTAATATCAAAATTAGTTGGAGCTCCAATTAATTTTTCATCATCAGAAAACGAATATTGAGTTTTTGCAATACATATTGGCAAATTATTGTATCCTAATTTATTAATTTTATCTAACATATTAAGAGCTTCTTTTTCAAATATAACATTATTTGCTCTATATATTTCTTTAGCTATAACTTTAATTTTATCTTCAATAGATAAATCTAAATTATATATTGGTTTAAATTTATTATCTTTAATTGAATCAATTACTTTAATAGCAAGATCTATTCCACCTTTGCTTCCTTTAGAAAAAACTTCTGATATCGCAATATTAATATTTTTATCTTTAAAATAATTTACAACAAAATCTAATTCTTTTTTTGAATCAGTATCAAATTTATTAAGCGCAATAACAATTGGTACATTATATTTTTTAATATTTTCTATGTGTCTTTCTAAATTAGGAATACCATTTTTAATTGCTTCTAAGTTAACTTTGTATAAATCTTCTTTAAGAACTCCACCATGCATTTTAAGAGCTCTAACAGTTGATACTACTACAGCAACACTTGGTTTAAGGTTTCCAATTCTACATTTTAAATCAAAGAATTTTTCTCCACCTAAATCAGAACCAAATCCTGCTTCAGTAACCACATAATCGCTTAATTTTAAAGCATTTGAAGTTGCTATTATACTATTACATCCATGCGCTATATTTGCAAAGGGGCCACCATGAATGAGTGTAGGAGTAAGTTCTATAGTTTGAACTAAATTAGGTTTAATAGCGTCTTTCATTATTAAAGTCATTGCTTCTTCAGCTTTTAAATCTTTTACATTTACTGGAATATCATCATATGTATATCCAATAATAATTTTTTTTATTTTTTCTTTTAAATCCATTAAATCTTTAGATAAACACAATATAGCCATTATTTCTGATGCTACTGTAATATCAAAACCAGTCTTTCTTGGAGTACCATTTTTTTCTCCTAATCCAATTTCTATTTCCCTTAATGCTCTATCATTTAAATCAACTACTCTTTTCCAAGTTACTTTATTAGGATCTATATTTAATAAATTACCTTGAAATATAGAATTATCTATCATTGCTGATAATAGATTATGAGCAGTTGTTACTGCATGAATATCACCTGTAAAATGTAAATTAATATCTTCCATAGGTAATACTTGAGCATAACCTCCTCCACAAGCTCCTCCTTTCATACCAAAAGAAGGACCTAAAGAAGGTTCTCTTAAACATAACATAGTATTTTTATTTATTTTATTTAATGCATCTGCAAGTCCAATACTAGTAGTTGTCTTACCTTCTCCTGCTTTTGTAGGACTCATTGCAGTTACTAATATTAATTTGCCATTCTTGTTCTCTTTTATATTTTCTACTTTTATTTTAGCTTTGTAATCACCATATAATTCTATATTATTTTTATCAATATTTAATTTTTTGGCAATATCAACAATTTTCTTCATTTTTGATGATTGCGCAATTTCTATATCAGTTTTCATTTTATCTCCTTATTTTTTTATATTTGCTTTTTCTTCTAAAATTGGAGAAATAGAATCTTTTCTATTTAAAGTATCTATTACTCTTGCAACATGTTTTGTAAAATCTACTACTTCCATCCATTTTTCTTTTTTTACATCATCACTAATATAAGAAAGATTTGTAGTATATATTTTTTTAAATTTCTTTTCTTTATATAATGATTTAAATTTATCTATTCCATTTGTAAATAAAGCATAACTTACGAATATATATGTTTCTTTTACTCCTTTTTCTATTAATTGTTCAACTATGTCAATTATAGAATCACCTGAGGCTATCATATCGTCTACTATTATTGCAGTTTTTCCTTTAGGATTTGCACCTATATACATGTGATCTATAATAGGATTTTTTCCATTTATTACTTTTGAAAAATCTCTTCTTTTATAAAATAATCCTAATCCATCTTCTAAATTAAAAGTACTTGAATAAAATTTTGCTCTATCTACAGCTCCAGTATCAGGACTAATCACTAAAATATTTTTTGTATTAATTTTTTCTTTTTTACAAAATGTTTCAATCATTAGTTTTGTTGGAAAAAAATTAGTAAAAGGATAATTTGGAATAGAATTAACAATATCTGGATTATGAGCATCATATGTAATAATTTCGTCTACTCCAAAAGTACTTAATTCTTGAAGTGCTACAGCACAATCTAATGATTCTCTACTTTTTCTTCTATGTTGTCTTGATTCATATAATAATGGCATTATAAGTGTTGTTTTTTTAGAATGTTTTTCTATTGCTCCAACTACTCTTTTAATATCTTGAAAGTGGTCATCAGGACTCATATGATTTAAATATTCTCCCATTTGATAAGTAAGATTTCTATTACCTACATCAGTTAATATGTATAAATCTTTATCTCTAATAGTATCTGATATAGTAGCTTTTCCTTCTCCATTAGCAAACCTATCTAATTTAGTAGGTACAATAAATGTTTTATTAGTTTTTCTAATTTTTTTTAATTCTTCATCTACCTTTTTCCCAAAATCTTCAAAATTTTTTAATACAATAATTTTTAAATCATTACTCATAATACCTCCTTATATATTTTAACATAAAAATAAATAAAAAAAGAGATGTAAAATCCCTTTTAGTTTCCTCTATTTTGAGTTCTTTTTCCAAGGCTATCAACACGAATTTTATTTCTTTTATTGAAGCTTTGATTTACTTTATTATCTTTTGATAAATTAGAATTAAATTTTTTATCTAATTTATTTTTTAAAGCTTCTTTAATTTTACTTTGTGGTTTTTCCTCCATAAATCCTCCTTACTTCATTGCTTCTTCAACTGCAACTGATATTGATACTGTAGCTCCTACCATAGGATTGTTACCCATACCAATATAACCCATCATTTCTACATGAGCTGGAACTGACGAAGAACCCGCAAATTGTGCATCAGAATGCATTCTTCCCATTGTATCAGTTAATCCATAAGATGCTGGACCTGCACCCATATTATCTGGATGTAAAGTTCTTCCTGTACCACCACCTGAAGCAACTGAAAAATATTTTTTCCCTAATTCATTACATTCTTTTTTATATGTGCCAGCTACAGGATGTTGAAATCTAGTTGGATTAGTAGAATTTCCTGTTATAGAAACATCAACACCTTCTAAATGCATTATAGCTACACCTTCTCTAACATCGTTAGCACCATAACATTTTACTTTAGATCTTTCTCCATCAGAATATTTAATTTCTTCTATTATATTAAGTTTGCAATTATAAAAATCAAAGTCTGTTTTAACATAGGTAAAACCATTTATTCTTGATATTACTAATGCAGCATCTTTTCCTAATCCATTTAATATTACTCTTAAAGGATCTTTTCTAACTTTATTAGCTGATTTTGCAATACCAATTGCTCCTTCAGCAGCAGCAAAACTTTCATGACCCGCTAAAAATGCAAAACATTTTGTTTCTTCACTTAATAACATAGATGCTAAATTACCATGCCCTAAACCTATTTTTCTATCTTCAGCAACAGATCCAGGTAAACAAAAAGCTTGTAAGCCTTCTCCCAATACCTTAGCAACTTCCTTAGCACTTTTAATTCCTTTTTTTATAGCAATTGATGCTCCAACTATGTATGCCCACCCTGCATCATCAAAAGAAATTGGTTGTACTTCTTTAACTATTTTTAATATATCTATGTTTTTGTCATCACATATTTTTTTAGCTTCTTCTAGTCCACTAATACCATTTTTATTTAATAATTCATTAATTCTATTAATTCTACCATTATATCTTTCAAATGTAATCATCGGTTACTCCTTCCTTGGATCTATCTTTTTAACTGCTTCATTAAATCTTCCATATGTTCCACTAGCTTTTTCTATAGCTTCTAAAGGATTCATATTTGATTTAATGTTATCCATCATCTTACCTAAATTAACATATTTATAACCAATTATTGCATCATTTTCATCTAATCCCATTTCTAAAATATATCCTTCTGTTAGATGTAAATATCTTGGACCTTTTTCTTTTGTAGAATATATCATTCCTACTTGACTCATTTGTCCTTTGCCCAAATCTTCTAAACCAGCTCCTATTGGTAATCCATTTTCAGAAAAAGCAGATTGACTTCTACCATATACAATTTGTAAGAACAATTCTCTCATTGCTGTATTTATTGCATCACAAACTAAATCAGTATTTAAAGCTTCTAAAATGGTTTTACCTACTAATATTTCTCCAGCCATAGCAGCAGAATGTGTCATTCCAGAACAACCCATTACTTCTACTAATGCTTCTTCTATTATACCTTCTTTTATATTTAAAGTTAATTTACATGATCCTTGTTGAGGTGCACACCAACCTACTCCATGAGTTAATCCCGAAATATCTTTTATTTCTTTTGCTTTAACCCATTTTCCTTCTTCAGGAATAGGTGCCGGTCCATGTTTAGCATCATTTTTAACACAATACATTTCTTCTACTTCTTTTGTAATCATTATTCCACCTACCTTACATATGAATTATAACAAAAATATGATAAAGAGTAAATATACACTTTATCATATCAAATAAATCTTATTCTGATAGAAAATATTCTTTTCCATTTGAAACCTTGTAAAAATACATAATGAATTAATTTATAATTTTGAATTTTTACTCATCTTTTAAATTTTTAAAATAATCCTCAATCTTTTTTTCTACCATATCATCTGTTAAATCGAATTTTTCTTTATAATAATTAATACTTTCTTCTAAATCAAAGTGTGGGTTTTCATTATTAATGCTTTGTGATCCCAATACAGGATGATATTCATCTGTTTGTTGATCGGTTTCAATTTCATTATCTTCATAATCCATATTTTCGATTTCTCATTTCTAGAAACTATTAATTTATTATTATTTAATTTCTTTAATTTTGTTTTTAAATACATTATTGTATATAAGGACTGTTATTATTTTAAAAGAACATACAACTATTAATGTTTTTATAACTCCTATATAGTCAGCCATAGCTCCAACTAATATCATTACAATTGCAATAGAAATTGTAACAATAAGTGAAGAAAATGATGCCATACTAGCTCTCAATTCATTGCTATAATATTCATTTAATAGGCTGTTTTTAGCAACTCCTGTTGGAAATAATGAATTACTTACTAATATAAGAGGTGAAATAACACTATTTAGTACAAAACCTATTATGTTTGAAAATATACTATATAAATTACCTAATACAAGAACATTTTTGTCTCCAAATTTTTTAATTATTTTACCAGCAAACCAATTTGAACTAAACATACCAATATTTGATAATAAACTTGGAATACCTATTGCCCACATTGGCCATACCATCTTATAAAACATCGGTCTAAATTGATATGCAGATTCACCTACGCATGATGCTATCGTATCTGCAATAATTATTTTTTTTAATTGAGAATTCTTTTTTATATGCCTAAATAAATCTTTAGTATTTTTAAATGGATTGGTAGATATTTTATTTGATAATATTTTTGGGTCTTTAATTTTAAAACAAACAAACATATTTATTATCTTAGGTATTATTGTTAATAACATCAAAAATTTAATAGAGGTAAAGTAATATAAAACTCCACCTAATATCACTGCTATAATGGCTGCTAATTGATACATAGACTGAGTTTTTCCTAAATATGTTTTATATTCTTTTTCTAAACCATCTTCAAGTAAAGTATCGTATAATAATGCTTCATTGTTGCCACTATAGAATGCTCTTTCTATTCCTTCAAATATTGCCGCAACAACTAATAATATATAATTATTACTTATAGCAAAACAAATAGAATATATTAAAGAAAATATTGTCCCTAAAATCAAAGTCTTTTTTCTTCCAATTACATCCGATATTATTCCTGTTGGAATTTCAAATATGGCGTTTGTAATCATTGCTATAGAAAATATACTCATACCAAGAACCATAGATCCTGATAAAGTAGTAAAATATATTAAGCATATCTTGTTATTTGTTTTTAAATAATTAAAAACAATAAATATGATATAATTTTTTGTTGAATAGGTGCTTATATGAAAGAACAAACAAAAAGAAATATTAAATTACTTGGGATATTAAATTTATTTATGGATTTAAAGTTTTATGGTGCTTTTGCAAT
>JAAYGD010000009.1 GCA_012727915.1 Mycoplasmatota bacterium
AATTATTGTCTCTGTACTAGTGACGATAGCGAAGTGGATACACCTGTTCCCATTCCGAACACAGAAGTTAAGCACTTCAACGCCGAAAATAGCAGTAATGCGAAAATAGGAAGTTGCTAGTCTTTTTTATTTTAAAATAAATATATTAATAAATAAACAATACAATTATTTATTAATATATTTTTTAATTTGACTTTATATATTAATAATATATAATATTATGAAATAAGGAGTTATTATGAGTTATTCTATAATTTTAAAAGATCATTATAATGACGATAGAATTCCAAGGGCATTTGGGAACTTTTTTAGTTTAGAATCTTATAGTGTTAAAAATTTAGAATTTTGTATTACAAGTGGAGAACAAAGAAATTTAAAATAATACTATATTTGAACCTTCAAAAAATTTATTAAAAATATTATATACTATAAAAAATAATCCAAGAAATAAAGAACAAAAAGAAATAGGCAAATATACTTCGGATTATTTTGTTAATAGTAATAATATTGATATAAAGTCAGTATTACAATCGATAAATTCTCAATTAAAGGAAATTAATGATAAGAAAATTACTAATCACGATTTTTTGGGAAAAGATTATTTTTCTTTTTTTGCAACCGGGGGAACATTTTATGGTGATAATTTAGAATGTTTTAATATTGGAGATACTGGTATAATATTACTTGATGAATTTCTTGATAAAATCTATTCAACGAAAAATGATACAGAAGAAGATGTTCAAAAAAGAAATAAAGATATAGTTTATATATGCCAAGAAAATTTTGGTTCGAATAAATGTAGATCAAATTATAAATCAATATTTAGAAATACTGGTTCTGCTGATGCTTATGGATCTCTTACTGGTGAAAAAGCTGCTTTAGAACATATAGATTATTATAATTTTTCATTATTGAGTGCAAAATATATTATAGCTTTTTCAAAAGGATATAAAGATATTTTAGAAAATAAAAGCAATTTAGAAGAATTATTAATAAAAGAAAAAAAGATTAAACCAAAAACTGAAGGTACAATTATTTGCTATAAGAGACAATAAAAGATTGTGGAAACAATTTTTTTTGTTATAATAATATTAGGTGATAAGAATGGAATACAAAATAACTACAAAAAGTGAAGAAGAAACAATTGAATTAGCGCAAAATATAGAATCAGAAAAATTTCCTAATTTGATTATTTGTTTAGAAGGAGATTTAGGAAGTGGCAAAACTGTTTTTGCTAAAGGTTTTGCGTCTGCTTTAGGTATAGACGAAATAATTACTTCTCCTACTTTTACTTTAATTAAAGAATATACTAATAGTGAGATGCCATTATATCATATGGATTTTTATAGATTGGATAAATCTCCTGAAGAGATTGGATTAGATGAATATTATAACAAAGGTGGTATAGTAATAATAGAATGGGCAGATGTTGTAAGAGACTATTTGCCAGAAGAAAGATTAGATATAAGGATAGTGTTATTAGATGAAGATACAAGAATTTTTGTAATAACTCCACACGGAAAAAAATATATAGATTTATGTGAGGCAGTATTATGAAGACCTTATTTATAGATACATCTTCTAATTATCTAGATGTAGCTATAATAATCGATGAAACTGTATATGAAAAAAGAATTGAATCAGTAAATGAACATTCAAAACACTCTATAACAGCAATAGAAGCGTTATTTAAAGAAAATAATATAAAGCCAAGGGAAATAGATGCCATTATGGTAATAAACGGCCCAGGGTCTTTTACTGGCCTTAGAATAGGCGTTACAATTGCAAAAGTTTATGCTTGGTCTTTTAATATTAAAGTAATTCCTATATCAACATTAAAAGCTTATGCATTATCTTGTTTAAATTATGATTATTATGTTAGTGTTATAGACGCTAGAAGAGATTATGTTTATGCGGGAATATATGATTCAAAATATAATTCATTATTAGAAGACCAACATATTAGTAAAGAAAAACTTTATAATATAATAAAAAAATATAATAATTGTTTTTTAGTAGGTAATACAAATATTAAGGATATAAAATCTAATGAAATTAAATTAAATATAAAAAAAATATATAATTACTATAAAGATAAAGAAGGAGTTAACCCTCATAGTTTAATTCCTAATTATTTAAAAAAAGTTGAAGCCGAAGAAAAGTTAGAGGAAAAAAATGATAAGAGAATATAATGAGTTAGATTTTAATAAAGTTAATGTTTTGGGAAGAGATTTAGATATAAATTTTATAATTAAATTAACTCCTGAAAGAAAATGTTATATATATGAAAAAAATGATGAAATATTAGGCTTTATTACTTTTGATATATTAATAGATAGAGTTGAAATAATTGATTTTATTGTCCATATTAATCATAGAAAAAAAGGAATAGGATCTTTATTATTAAATAAAGCTATAGAAGTATCAATAAGTAATAATTGTAAAAGTATTTCTTTAGAAGTAAAAAGTACTAATAAAAACGCAATATCTTTTTATATTAAAAATAATTTTAAAAATGTTAGCACTAGAAAAAGATATTATGAAAATGGTTCTATTGATGCTTATTTATTATATAGAGAGTTGTGATTATTATGAAAGATATATATATTCTAGCAATAGAAACTTCTTGTGATGAAACAAGCGCTAGTATAATAAAAAATGGAAATATTGAAATTGGAACTGTTGTTTTATCTCAGATGGATACTCATAAAAAATATGGTGGAGTAGTTCCAGAAATAGCTAGCAGAATGCATATAGAAAATATTACTTTGGTATTTGAAGAATTATTTGAAAAAACAAATTTAAATATGGATAATATAGATTATATTGGTGTTACTAATGGCCCTGGATTAATTGGGTCTCTTTTGATTGGGATTCAAGCCGCAAAGACAATATCATTTATTTATAATAAACCATTAATACCAATAAATCACTTACATGGTCATATATATGCTAACAGATTGATTGGTGATTTTAAATTCCCATTAATTGCTTTAATAATTAGTGGTGGACATACTGATATTATATATATGGAAAAAGATTTTAGTTTTAAAAAAATTGGAAGTACTAAAGATGATGCAGTCGGAGAAACATATGATAAAGTTGCAAGAATTATGGATATTTCTTATCCAGGGGGACCTCTAGTAGATAAACTATCTTATGAAGGAAAGCCAATATATAAACTACCTATACCATTAGATGATAATTCATATGATTTTAGTTTTAGTGGTTTAAAAACTGCTGTTAGGAACTTATATAATACTTCTCCAAATATTAATAAAGAAGATTTGTGTTCTAGTTTTCAGGATGTTGTTGTTAAAATAATAACAAAAAAAACTATGAGAGCGGTTAAAGAATATAATGTTAAACAATTACTTATTTCTGGTGGAGTGGCTGCTAATTCTGGATTAAGAACTAAATTTAAAGAATTATGTGAAGAAAACAATATAGAATTATTAATACCACCAATTAAATATTGTACGGATAATGCTGCTATGATAGGTTGTGCTGCTTATTATGCTATAAAAAATGACATATTTTCAGAGAATGAATTGTCTGCTTTTTCGACTACAGATGTAAAATAAATATGATATAATTATAATTGAAATGAGGTTTATTATGAAAAATAATGTTATTAGACTTATTATTACTTTGGGATTTGGATTTATATATTTTTATGTAACTTTACCACCAATTAATTTTCAAAATTCGGATTTTTTATTTTTTTTACTAGTTCTTTTAGTAGTATATTTATTAACTGGAGTAGTTGAATTATTAGAAATAAAAAAGATTTTAACTAAAAGAATTAAACCAAATTTTAAACCAACAGGGTTAGTAGCGATGTCAATTATGCTCATTATATTGCTTCCAATAATAATTAATTTCTTTTTATCTCCTTTATTCTTTGCGAAGTCTTATTCAAAGAGAATAGTAGTAGATGAAAACAATGATTTTTCTAAAGATGTTGCTTTGGTTGATTTTAATAAAACTCCTTTAATTGATAAAGATTCTAGTATTAAATTAGGAGATAGAGTAATGGGCCAAATGCCTGAACTAGTATCTCAATTTGATGTATCTACTATATATACTCAAATTAATTTTAATAATGAAATAACTAGAGTTACTCCTTTAGAATATAGTGATTTTTTTAAATATTTAGCAAATAAAAATGATGGTGTAAATGGTTATATTAAAGTAAATTCTGTTAATGGTAATGCTGAATTAATTAAATTAAAAGAAGGTATGCAATATCTTCCTTCAGCTTTCTTTTCAAAAGATTTGTATAGAAAATTAAGGTTTTCTTATCCTACATTTATATTTGATAAAGAAAAGTTTGAAATAGATGATGATGGAGTTCCTTATTGGATAGTTCCAACTTCAAAATTTATTGGTGTAGGCTTAAAAAAGGAAACATCAGGTATTGTTATATTAAACGCAATAACAGGAGATTCAATTTATTATGATGTAAAAGAAGTGCCTACTTGGGTAGATCATGTTTATTCAACCGATTTAATATTAGAACAAATAGATAATTGGGGAAGATATAGAAGTGGCTTCTTTAATTCTATAATTGGTCAAAAAAATGTTATTACTACAACTGAAGGATATAATTATTTAGTTATGAATAACGATGTATACTTATATACCGGTATAACTTCAGTATTATCAGATGAATCGAATATAGGATTTGTACTTACTAATTTAAGGACTAAGGAAACTAAATATTATGCTGTTCCGGGAGCTGAAGAGTTTTCTGCAATGGCTTCTGCTGAAGGACAAGTTCAACAAATGAAATATGATGCAACATTCCCTTTATTAATTAATTTAAATAATAAACCAACTTATTTGATATCATTAAAGGATAACGCTGGATTAGTTAAAATGTATGCATTTGTCGATTTAGTTGATTATCAAAAAGTAGTTGTAACTGATGCTTCTTTAGGTATTCAAAAGGCTGCGGATAATTATTTGGAAGGCAATACTGATTTAGAAGATAACCAACTAATTAATGAAAATATAACGATAAAATCAATTGAAATGGCCTTAATTGATGGTAATAGTATATATTATATTATTGATACTAATAACTTGAAATATAAAGCAAATATTAAGGTTTCTAAAGACAAACTACCATTTATTAAGAGCGGCGATTCAATAGAAATTAGATATGCAATAAAAAAAGATGTTACAGAAATTTTATTAATAGAATAATTATGAAAATACAAACGAAAGTTTGTGTTTTTTATTAATTAAATATATATAATTTGCTATAATAGAAGATATAAACATTATTATTATAATATTAAAGGAGGGTATATGGATTTGACTTTATTAAATGAAAAACAAAAAGAAGCTGTTACTCATATTAAAGGTCCTCTTTTAATTCTTGCTGGTCCGGGTTCAGGAAAAACTAGAGTATTAACAAATAAAATTGCGTATTTATTGGAAAACAAATATGCATTGCCTATGCAAGTACTTGCTATTACTTTTACTAATAAAGCTGCAAAAGAAATGAAAGAGAGATTATATAAATTAATAGGTAATGATACAGCTGATATTCAACTTTCTACTTTTCATTCTTTTGGTTTAAGAATAATTAAAGAAAATTATATAGAATTTGGTTTAAATAAAGCCTTTTCTATAATTGATGAGAATGATAGTATATCATTGATTAAAAAAATATTAAAAGATTTTAATATGGATGAAAAGATTTACAATCCTAAATATATCAAGAACAAAATTAGTTCAAGCAAAAACAATTTAGTAGATGTAATAGATTATGGAAAATATGCTAAAGGAAATATTGAAGAAAATATTTATAAAATATATAAAAAATACCAAGAAGTATTATTAAGTAATTCTTCAGTAGATTTTGATGATTTATTATTTTTACCTGTAAAACTTTTTAGAAGTAACAAAAAAATATTAGATCAATATGTAGAATTATTTAGATATATTTATATAGATGAATATCAAGATACAAATGAAGCACAATATATAATGACTAAGATGATAGCGTCTAAATATCAAAATATTACTGTTGTAGGAGATGAATCTCAAAATGTTTATTCCTGGAGAGGCGCTAATTATAAAAATATACTTAATTTTGAAAGAGATTATAAAAATGTTAAAACAGTATTGTTAGAACAAAATTATAGGTCTACAAAGACAATATTGAATGCTGCAAATGATGTTATTAAAAACAATAAGGAAAGAAAAGACAAAAAATTGTGGACTGAAAATGAAGATGGAAGAAAAATTAAATATATTAGAGTAAAAGATGAAAAAGAAGAATGTTATACAGTAATAAAAGAAATAAAAAGATTAAATATAAACATTGATTATAAGAATATGGTTGTATTGTATAGAACTAATGCTCAATCACAATCAATAGAGAAAGCTTTTTTAGAAAGCAATATTCCTTATAGAATTGTGGGCTCTTATACTTATTATAATAGAAAAGAGATTAAAGATTTAATTTCATATTTAAAATTAATTAACAATATAAAAGATAATGTTTGTTTTATGAGATCAGTAAATACTCCTAGAAGAGGAATAGGAAAGAAAACCATTGAAGAATTAGAAGAAAAAACAATTAATAAAAATATAAGTCTTTTTGAAGCTATTGAGTCAGGAAAAGAACTTGACTTTAAAAAAATGATATTAGATTTAATTGAAATTAAAGATAAAATTTCACTTACTGAATTTGTGGAATTAGTATTAGATAAATCTAGATTAATAGAAGAATATAAAAAAGAAAATTCAATTGAAGCTTTATCTAAGATTGAAAATTTAAGAGAATTTAAATCTATTACTAAAGAGTTTGAAGAAAAAACAGGAAATATATCTTTAGAAGATTTTTTAAGTGAAATTTCTTTATTAACAGATTTAAGCGAAACAAAAGAAGATGTAAATGGTGTATCTTTAATGACTTTGCACTCTGCTAAAGGATTAGAATTTGATGTAGTTTTTATTTTAGGATTAGAAGAAGGAGTATTTCCTCATATTAATTCTTTTGATGAAGTTGAGGGGTTAGAAGAAGAAAGAAGATTGTTTTATGTAGGAATAACAAGAGCAAAAGATTATCTATATTTATTAAATGCACAATCAAGATTATTATATGGTAAT
>JAAYGD010000010.1 GCA_012727915.1 Mycoplasmatota bacterium
GTAGCTTTAAAATTAATAGTAGATAGAGAAGATGAAATAAAGAAATTTAAGAAGGAAGAATATTGGACTATAGATGCTATATTTAGTGATTTTAAAGCTAGATTAGAAAAATATGGAACTAAAGAATTAAAGATTAATAGTGAATTGGAAGCTAATGATATACTTGAAAAATTATCTAAAACATTTAAAATAGAGTCTGTTGATAAGAAAAAGAAAAATAGACAATCTAAACCTCCATTTATTACTTCAACTATGCAACAAGATGCTATATCAAAATTAAATTTTTCATCTAAGAAAACTATGTCTATTGCACAAAAATTATATGAAGGTATTGATTTAAAAGATGAAACTGTAGGTTTAATTACTTATATGAGAACTGATTCTATTAGATTAAGTAATGATTTTATTTCTTCTACATATAAATATATAGAGAAGAAATATGGAGAAGAATATACTGGTGCTGTAAAAAAATCTAAGAAAACAGATAATGTTCAAGATGCACATGAAGCAATAAGACCTACAAGTATAGAAAGAACTCCTGAAATAGTTAAGCAATACTTGTCTAGTGATGAATATAAATTATATAGTTTAATATATTATAGAGCTCTAGCGTCTTTAATGAAGGAAGCTAAGGTAGAACAAACAACAGTAGTATTAGATAACAATAATTATAAATTTAAAGCTACAGGTCAAATAATAGTGTTTGATGGTTATTTAAAAGTATATTCTGTTTATGAAAAGAGTGAAGATATAATCTTACCACCTTTAGAAAAATATAAATCAAATGTACTAACATCATCAAATATTACTAAAGAACAACATTTTACTCAACCTCCTCCTAGATATACAGAAGCTAAGTTAATTAAAGAAATGGAAGAATTGGGTATAGGAAGACCTTCTACATATTCAAGTATCGTAGAAACACTTATAAATAGAAAATATGTAGATATTACCGACAAGAAGTTTGTACCAACTGAAATAGGAATAGAAACTACAATTAAATTACAAGAAAAATTTAGTGATTTAATAAATGTTAAGTATACTGCGAATATGGAAAAAGAATTAGATGAAATTGCAGATAATAAATTAATATGGACAGAATTATTAAATGAGTTTTGGACTTATTTTGAACCAAAAGTTAAGGAGGCTTTCGATACTATGGAAAAAAATCAAAAAGAAGTTGGAGAGAATTGTCCTGAATGTGGAAGTCCTCTTGTAGAAAAAGTAGGAAAATATGGTAAATTTGTTGCGTGTTCTAATTATCCAACATGCAAATACATAAAAAAAGAACAAAGAGAAGTAAAAGAATTTGGAACTTGTCCTGAATGTAAAGAAGGAAAAGTAGTTGAAAAAAGAACTAAAAAAGGAAAATTCTTTTATGGATGTAATAGATATCCAGATTGTACTTATGCTACATGGAATAAACCTGAAATAAAAGAATAATATTGACTATTAATAATAATTTTGTTATTATTTATTTATAAAAATTTATATACCTTATAAAGATTAGTGGAGGGAACGGGCCCTATGAAGCTAAAGCAACCTTTTAAGTTAGGTGCTAAATCCTGCGGGAAACCGAAAGATAAGACTTTTCTAGTACTCTTGGTTTTCAAGAGTATTTTTTTTAAGGTATAGGAAAGGAGTATAGATTTGATAAAAGAAATTGAAATAATGGATTATAATAATATAAGAAAAATTGCAAAAGTAGAAGATTTCGATAATGTTGTTAGGTTGGAAATAAAAGTATTATCAGGCGATGAAATATTGAAAATTTTATACAAAGATTATAGTGTTAAAGCTTTTGATAGCGCTACAAATAGATTTGAAGATCATTTAGATGCTTACTACTGTATCTATGATATTACTAAAAATATTAATCATTTAGATAAGTGGAATAAAAGAACTAGTAGTTATGATATTAAATTGGAGGAAAAATGAAAAAAATAATAACATCAGAATCTGTTACTATAGGTCATCCCGACAAAATATGTGATAGAATATCTGATACAATATTGGATGAATTTTTAAAACAAGATAAAGAATCTAGAGTAGCATGTGAAACATGCATATCAAATAACTTAATAGTAGTATTTGGAGAAATAACTTCAAAAGGTGTAGTTGATATTAAAAAAACAGTAATAAATACAATAAAGGACATTGGATATAATAAAAATAATGGTTTTGATATAGATAAGTGTAAAATTATAATTAATATTAATAAACAATCAGAAGATATAGCATTAGGATTAAAAGATAAAGATATAGGTGCAGGTGATCAAGGTATAATGTATGGATATGCTTGTAATGAAACTGATACTTATATGCCGCTTCCTATATATTTGGCACACAAATTATCTAAAAGATTAGAATATGTTAGAACAAATAATATTATTTCTAATTTAAGACCTGATGGAAAAACTCAAGTAAGTGTCGAATATGAAAATAATATACCAAAAAGAATACATACTATAATAGTATCTATTCAACATGATTCAAATATTATAAATTTAAAAAAGAATATTATAAAACATGTTATCTATCATGAAATAACAAATTTAATTGACAAAGACACAATAATATTAATTAATCCAACAGGTAATTTTGTAATAGGTGGACCAGAAGGAGATAGTGGTTTAACTGGAAGAAAAATAATTGTGGATACCTATGGAGGTTACTCTAAACATGGTGGCGGTGCTTTTAGTGGTAAAGATTATACTAAGGTAGATAGAACTGCAAGTTATTATGCAAGATATGTTGCTAAGAATATTGTGGCATCTGGATTAGCAGGAAAATGCGAAATAGGAGTATCTTATGCTATTGGAATTTCTAATCCTATTTCAATATTTATAGATACATTTAACACTTCAATAATTAAAGAAGAAGAATTATTAAAAATTATTAAAAAAGAATTTGATTTTAGACCATTATCTATGATTAAAAAATTAGATATGAAAAACATAGAATATAAAACATATTCTTCTTATGGGCATTTTGGAAGAACAGATGTAAATGCTCCATGGGAAAATCTCAATAAAATAAGCATATTAAAAAAATATGTAAATGTAAAACATAATAATTAATATGTTTTATATCTGTTAATTATCAAAATTTTAAAATTAAAATTTACAATTTAATACACACCAATATAATTTGCTTGACATTTTACATTAAATGTGGTATTATTTGTTCACCAAATGAGGTATAAGGGGGATTATATGAAAGGGTTTGTTTTTGAATACAAAGATCAAAATGATTTTAACAAAAAAGAAAAATCAGTAAAAAAATACAATATGTTGGCATACAAAAAATTATTATTTGAATACTATGAATCATTAAAAAATGGAGTTTTCTTGGGAAAATTAGTATCAAAAAATAGTGCTGAAAACAGTAAACATTATGAGTTAACAATACCAACTGATGATATGTTTGTTAAAGTACATGGAGAAATGGTATTACATTATACTGTATACGAAAATAAAAACATTGTTCTATTAGAAACTATAACTCCTGAAAAGTTATTATTAGAAGGTCATAAATCAGAATTAAAAACATATAAAGGTGTTATGATATCAAAAGATAATGAAGAAAAAGATATGTTTAAAGTTAATTTATTAAACTCATTAAATAGACAATAATAATTGTCTATTTTTTATTTTTCAAAAAATGGTTGAAAATTCATTTACAATATGATATTATTTTAGTTGTCGATGCGGACCCTTAGCTCAGTTGGTTAGAGCATCCGGCTCATAACCGGGAGGTCGTAGGTTCGAGCCCTACAGGGTCCACCAATTAAAAAAAATAGATTAGCAATAATCTTTTTTTTTATGTTTAATAGATAAGGAGATAATATGAAAAAGAAATATATACTTGATATTGTAATTACAATTACATTATTATTATTAATGAGAATAAAATTTTTAAACTTTAATTTACATGAATTAATTGGATTATTAACATTAATATTATTTATTGTTCATAAATTTTTTAATTATAAGATAATTATTAAAACTATTAAAAAATGGAAACTATTTAATATTAAAACTAAGCTTGGATTTATACTTGATGTAATATTATTTATTATATTTTTATTTATGATAATATCATCAATTATGATTTCTAATAAAATATTTGGTTTTTTAAATATTGAATCAGGAAATATTTGGAGTGATATACATCATTTATCTGCATATTTAATGTTTATAGTAATATCTATTCATATTGGTTTTCATTATAAAAGTTTGTTATTATTAGTAGAAAAAAAATTGAAAGTTAAAAACACAAAAACTAAAAAATATTTATATATATTTATATCAATAATGATAATGCTATTTGGTTTTAAAGTTATGCTTAATAATAATTTTTATATGTATTTACTAAAACCATTTGGTTATAAAGAAAAAACAGAAGAAAAAATTATTGAAAGTGATATAAATACTGATAAAATATCATTGGATGAATATTTAAAAGATAAACATTGTGATGGTTGTTCAAGACATTGTTTATTAACTAATTTAAGATGTTCTAACGGACAAATTTATTTACAAAAAGCTATTGATGAATATAATAAATTATATAATATAGAAAAAGAAAACACTAATATTAAAATCGAGTTAAATGTTTTAGATTATTTTTTAGTAATGACTGCTATTGTATCAACTACACATTACATATTAAAAGTAAAAAAACTTAATTAATTATTGCATTTATATAATATAAAGTGTATAATTTTAAATGCATGCGGGTATGGCGGAATTGGCAGACGCACTAGACTTAGGATCTAGCGGAGTAATCCATGGGGGTTCAAGTCCCTTTACCCGCACCAAATAGTTTATATACGAACATTATCTATTATCTGGGTGATTTCGTTATTTATAAATCTTTTTAAGAGAACCATAAAAGGTTTTTTTTTAATGAAATTATAATTTTTAAGGTATAATATAATTATTGAGGTTTTTATGAGAATAAATAATTATATTAGTTCTTCTGGATATTGTTCTAGAAGAAAAGCAGATGAATATATAAAAAATGGCAAAGTCAAAATAAATGGTTTAAAAGCAGATATTGGACAAAATGTAAATGATGATGATATTGTAGAAGTTTTAGGTAAAATAATTGTTTTTAAAAATATACCTGTATATATATCGTTTAATAAACCTATAGGAATAACTTGCACTACTGATAGAAAAATAAATGGTAATATAATAGATTTTATTGGGTACAAAGAAAGAATTTTCCCAATTGGAAGATTAGATAAAGATTCAGAAGGACTAATATTATTAACAAATGATGGTAATATTGTAAATGAAATACTTAGAAGTAGTAATAATCATGAAAAAGATTATGTTGTAACGGTAGATAAAAATATAGATACTAATTTCATTAATGATATGTCTAATGGTATAAAAATATTCAACCCTGTTAGAAATGAATATACTATTACAAAAAAATGTAAGGTAGCAAAAATAAATAATAATGTTTTTAAAATTACTTTGACACAAGGATTAAACAGGCAAATCAGAAGGATGTGCAATAGTTTAGGATATAATGTAATTAATCTAAAAAGAATTAGACTAATGAATATAGAATTAAAAAACTTGCCTACCGGTAGTTGGAGGCATATAAACAAAATAGAAATAAAAAATATGATGGATTTATTAAAAATAATAAAATGATTATCATTAAAAAACTTCTTATATTTTTTTATATATTAAATTAGACAAAATTAATAATCAGTGCTAAAATTTAAAAATAAGGAGGAAATATGTTCTGTAAAAAATGTGGAAATCAAATTAAAGATGGACAACAAATTTGTGGTAAGTGTGGTGCTAGTGTAACAGAAAACAACCAAGTTAATACTAATCAAGTTAACAATACAGATACTTCAGGATTATCATCAATAGGTAATATGAAAGAGAATGTTGCTGCTCTTTTGGCTTATTTATCAGCAACTATCATTAGTTTTATTCCTGTTTCTTCAATTATATATTTTGCAATATTAGGACCAATATTATTTTATGTTCTTGAGAAAAAAAGCAAGTTTGTAAAAAAACATGCAGCACAAGCAATAGTATTATATGTATCAATAATATTTTTGTTAGTTTCAAGTGCGTTTCTTAATTCTTTAATAGTAAATCCTCAAAATGTTTTAAATAATCCATATAGTTATTTAAGCGGTTACTCAATCATTGCATTCATTGCCAGAGTAATTAGTTTAATATTCGCAATATTCTCAATAATTGCGATGGTAAAAGCATATAAACACGAATATTATAGTATACCATTAGTTGGAAAGCTAGCTGAAAATATATTTAAACAAAAATAATTATTAAAACACATATTTAATATGTGTTTTTTTATTGACAATTTTAATAAATAAATTATACTAAAACTTAATGAAGGATATAATGTTTAAATTTGAATATGAAACTGTTTTAGATGTAATGGAAATAAATAAAGAAGAATTAAGTAAAACAAATTTTGTTAAATATAATTCTATAAAACAAATTGTTGAATTGAAGAATATACCTTTAGATTTTTCAACAAAAATATATAAAAAGTATTCTAATTATAGAAAAAATATTACTATTCTAACTCTAATGAAAGAATTTTAAATTTCGAACTAAATTCTGAATTTAAAGAGAAAAAAGCATTAGTAGTTGAAAAAATTATTAATAAGGTTAATCCTTTCTTAATAACTGATGATTGGATTAAAGAAAATATAAAAGGAGATATAACAATTAATAATTTACCAAATGATTCAATGGATAGAGAAATCAATACCTTATTAAGTACTTTTGATAATAATATAAATCCATTTATGAATAATAATGATAAACTATTAAAACCAATTGATTATTTAAAAAATATTGATTTTTCTTATAATTTAGGAAAATATTCTGATTTCTTTTTGAGAGATAAAAATAATTCCGCTATATTACATTATAAAAGATCTGATGATTTTGTATTATATAGTATTTATTTTAATAATAATGGAATAGATACTCATGTACAACATAAATACAATATAATAAACAGTAAAAATGTTGTAGAAACATTAAAAATTACAGAGTTAACTGCTAATGATGATGGAAAATATAATGATATAAAATATAATTTATCTACAGGAAGCATAATAGATGGTAAACAGTTATATATAGAACCATCTCAAATGCATAAATCTAGAACTGCTATTATTCTTAGTGCTGCAGTTGAGGCTTCTAATAAAGTTACTTTAGATAATATGATTAAAGAAAATTGCAGATCATTAAAAAGAGGAAATTAATTATATGAATAATATTGAAAAAATATTATATGGTAATGATTTGGAATCCCAATATTACGATCATTTTGATATAGAAGATATAAATGAAGTTGATACGCCTGAATTTGATGAGGAAGTTGATAATAGTTATTTTGAAGAAGAAGATGAATAAAAATATTAATAATGTGATAAAATATATATAAGGAGGTTTATATGGAAGAAGAAATGGTTGTTAAAAATGTAAGTGATAGCGAATTAAAAAAAGAAAGAAATTTGCAATTACTAAAGGCAAGCGCAATATTGTTTGCATCAGTAATATTAAAAAATATTAATTATAGATACATGAATTTTTTGCCAGAATTAGTAATGTTTTATGGTATTTATGAAACTTACAACTATATTAAATTAAGAGGCAAAAAATCATACATTGAATCTAATAGAGTAAAAACATTAATGAAAGGATAAAAAATGAATTTTGAAGTAAAAAGTACGGTTACGCTAAGTGATGATAAAAAGTATATGGTAATGAGTAAAGTAGAATACAATGGGAAAAAATATATGTTTTTAATAAACATTGATGATGAAAAAGATTATAAATTTTGTAGTTTAAATAATGAAAACAAATTATTTCAAATTAAAGATGAAGATTTAATTCATACTATTGCGCCTTTATTATATAAAAACTTACTCGAAGAAATTGAAAAAGTTTAATATGAAATTATATGTTAAAGATTTTGATTTAAAACAATCTATTACTAGTGGTCAATTCTTTAGATATGAATTTAAAAATGATTATTATTATATTATTTTAAAAGATAGAATAGTAAAAATTAAACAAATAGATGACTATATAATAGTGGATTCAAATAATATGAGAAATATAAAAGAAACAGTAGAAAGTTTCTTTTCTTTAGATATAGATTATAATAAGATTAATGATATATTAATAAATAAAGATAATTCAATTAAAGATATTATTAGAGCATCTATTGGTTATAAAATACAAAGAATGGATCCTTTTGAAACTGTTATTTCATATATAATATCTGCTAATAATAGTGTAAATAATATTAGAAATTGTGTTAATAAAATTTCAAATAAATATGGTAAGAAAATATTATTTGAAAATAATTATTATTACTTGTTTCCAACAAAAGAAGAATTAAAAAATATTACTTTAGAAGAATTAATTGAAATGAAATTGGGATTCAGAGCAAAATATGTAAAAATTATAATAGATAAAATAAATAGTAATGAGTTTGATTTAGATATAATAAATAAGATGTCTTCAAAAGAAGCTTTATCTTATTTAATGAAAGAAAATGGTATAGGATTAAAAGTAGCGTCTTGTATCCTTCTTTTTTCATATTCTAGATATGATGTTTATCCAATAGATATATGGGTTAAAAAGATTATGAAAGAAAGATTTAATATTGAAAAAGAAAAAGATATAAAAGAATATATGGAAAATAAGTATAAGGATTATTCTGGATTAGTAATTCAATATTTATTTAATTATAAAAGGAATATACAATGAAAATTAATGATATTTTAATTGTTGATACAATTAAACAAGATGCTTTTGGAAGAGGTATAGCAAAATATAATAATTTTGTTATTTTTGTTAATAATGCTTTACCTAATGAACAGTTAAAAATAATTATAAAAAAATTAAAGAAAAATTATGCTGAAGCTAATATTGTTGAAATAATAAAACCTTCAAATAGTAGAAGAACCTATGAGTGTATTTATTATGATAAATGTGGAGGATGTAATATAGGTCATCAATGTTATGGTGATCAAATACAATATAAGAAAAATAAAGTTAAAGAATTATTAAATGTTAAAAATATAGATATAATTAAAACAAATGAATTAAATTATAGAAATAAAATAGTGCTTAGAATAAAAGATAAAAAGGTTGGTTTATATGAAAAATTATCTAATTCAGTTGTAGAAATAGATAATTGTAAAATTTCAAATAACAAAATAAACAATATAATAACTAAAATAAATGATTTTAAATATATAGAATATGTAAATGAAATTACTATTAGAGCATTAGATGAAACAATGATTAGTTTTATTACTAATAGAAATATAAATAAGGAAATAATAGAGTATTTTA
>JAAYGD010000011.1 GCA_012727915.1 Mycoplasmatota bacterium
CACACATAAAAACAATAATTTTTTAAAAAGTATTGACATAAAAAATATGTTGTGTATAATTAATTCTTAGGATATCCGAACATGTTTAGTTCAAACTCAGTCAGATTGTATTATTTTTTATTACTGACTAGCTTATATTCTAAAAATAATCAATCTACTGGAAACAGTATTTTTTTTTAAAATTTTTAGGAGGTAAAAATGAAAAAAAATGAAAAAATAACTGGTTATCTACCTGATGAAAGACCCCCATTTTTAGAACTTTTAATATTTGCACTTCAACAAATAGTAGTAATGTTTCCAGCAACAGTACTAGTAGCATTAATAACAGGTTTTCATGTTTCAACAACTATATTTGCCAGTGGTTTAGCGACCCTGGTTTTTATTTTTGTTACAGGAAAAAAAATACCACTATATTATGGATCTAGCTTTTCTTATATAGCCGCAATTGGATCTATAATGACTGCTGAAGCATTTGCAGGATTATCATTAAACGAAAGGATATCCATTGCACAATTTGGAATAATGATGTCTGGATTTGTTTCTATTATTGCTGGATTAATAGTAAAAAGAAGTGGTCAAAAAGCAATCGATAAAGTATTACCTGCAACAGTTACTGGAAGCATTGCAATGATAATAGGATTATCATTAGCAGGAAGCGCTATAGGAAATGCTGCTTCTATTCCAGAAGGCATTGAAAAAGCTACACAAGCATTAGCAACTAACTGGGCATGGATAATTGCTTTAATAACTTTATTTTCAACAATAATATATTCAGTATATTTAAAAGGTAAATTAAGTCAATTACCTATTCTATTTGGTTTATTAACTGGATACTTAGCAGCACTTATTATTGGATTATTTACTGATATACCTTTTGTAGCATTTAATACAATAACCTCAAGTAGTATAGTTAATTTACCAATATTTACTTTTCCAAAACCATCTTGGGAAGCAATACTCGCAATAATGCCAATAGCAATTGCTACTATTCCAGAATCTACTGCTCATATATACCAATTAGATATATATGTAAATGAATTAGCTAGTAAAATGAAATCTAAAAAGAAATATGATATAGCATCTAAACTAGGAATAAACTTAATTGGTGATGGTATTGGAGATATAGTATCAAGTTCTATAGGAGGACCAGCTGGAACAAACTATGGAGAAAATATAAGCGCAATGGCCATATCAAAGAACTTCTCTGTTCCAGTACTTATCGCAGCAAGTATTATTACAATGATTATATCTTGCTTTACTCCATTAATAAATGTTGTATATTCAATTCCTTCAGCTGTAATTGGAGGATTATCTATATATTTATTTGGAGTTATAGCTGCTCAAGGAATTACAATTATGATTAATAAAAATGTTGATTTATTTAGTTCTAAGAACTTAGCAGTTATTGCGGTTATATTAATAATTGGAATTGGTGGAGCATTTAGTTTTGAAGGTGGAATGATTCCAATATTTGGAACTAAATTACCAGCTCTAGCAACTGCTGCAATAGTGGGAATATTATTAAATTTAATATTATCAATTAAAGAGAACAAAAAATAATTAAAAAATGAATATTAAAAAACGTTAATAATAAATATTAACGTTTTTAATTTATAAGGATTTAAACTAAATAATTAATCTGGACCATGCATTGCATTATTCATTCTAAGTATATCATATGCTATTGCAACGATTATAGATAATACAATTAAAATATCTTTTTTATTTACTATATAGTCATAAAAAATTTGTTTTACTTCATCAATATCATATGAATTTTTAAAGTACAAATCAATTCCAGTAGGGCTTCCTTTTGTAATACAAAGTGAAAAAGTATTTTCTATTTTCATCTGTTAATGATTTTCTATTCCAACTAATTCTTTTTTGTTCAACCTCTGGTAATTTTTCCATATCATGTTCACTAGTAAAGTATCTGTCAGTATTACCATTAATGACTACAAAACAATTTTCTCTTATTAAATTTATACATTCATTCGGATGAGTCCCCTTTGCAATAATGTCACCTAAACATATTATTTTGTCTATTCCTCTATTTTTAATATCTAATAAAACTTTTTTAGTTGCTTCTAAATTTCCATGAATATCTGAAATAATAGCAATTTTATTCATCAATAACACCTCTATTTAAATTATATCATAAGTTACTACGGTTAGTTTTTTTCAAAAAAGATAGATTAATCCTCGTCTTTGTTATTTTGTTCAATTTTTTCTAAAAAAGCTTTAAATTTATTTGCCTAAGCAATATATGTTTATTCTCATTTTAATAATTAAGATGTTTTTATTTCCAGTTTTTTTTTGATTAATTAAATAAAGCTATTAGTTTTGGTACAAATATTAATAGTCCAATAATGCTAGATCCAATTACAAATATTAATACCGCTCCCGCTGATATATCTTTTGCTTTCTTAACCATATCATTCTTTTTAGGCATTGCTAAATCAATTGTATATTCAATAGCAGTATTAATCATTTCTGTTGCTATTATTAAACAAAATAAAGTAATTATTATTATCCATTCAATTAAAGAGTTCTCTAATATAATACCCATTATTATTACTAATAACATAATTTCTATTTGAATTTTAATATTTCTTTCTGATTTATAAGCACTTATTATTCCTTCAATAGCACATTTAAAACTACTAATAATATTTTTATTTTTCATTCGATTCACCTACTCTTTATAAATATATTAATTACATATGAAAAAGTTAAAGAAATTCTTACCCTCTCTATATCATATGGTTAATTATGAATTATTTTTATTATACACTAATAAATTAGATTATAATATAAAAAAAGCGAGAGCCTTTTGGACTCTCTTCAGGGGGATGTAGAACCCATTATTTTTTAATCATATTATTCATTATTTACAGCCTATATTATGCTAATTTTGTCGTAAAAATGCCTATTTTACCCATACTGTATCATGTACTTGTTCCCAATTTGTTCCCAAGAATACTTTTTACTATCAAATTCAATTAAACAAATGCCCGTTTTAAAAGGATTTAAAGATTAATATTGTCCTCTTCAGAAAGATTACGATAAATTACTTGATTTTATTATCAAGATAAGTGATTAATATAACAACTTTTAAAGGAGGATAATATGGATGGAATTAACACTGTTTTATTAGTGCATCCTACTAAAGTAAAACTAAACATTCCAATTAAAACTAAACATAATAATTTCTTTTTCATAATCCAACCCCATTTCAACAAATTGCTATTTATCTAAATTTTATACTTTATAATACATTTGATTCTTACTTGTTGGTTTATCTGGAATAGTCATCTTTACTAATCCTTCATTTATAGCAGGATCTAAGTAATTTGCCCTAAATGTTTCTTTTGATTTAATATTTAATTTTTCCATTATTTGATTAGCAGTCATTGGAATATTATTATCCATTACACCTAGTAATTTAACTAGATAAACGTTATTTTGAGTCAATGCTTGCGATGTTGAACTAATTATTTCATTTAAAACTTCATCAAACATTTTTAACATAAATTCAATGAATTCATTAGAGTTCCCATTAATATGGCAATGAGCTATCGAATTATAATACTCTTCTTGATATTTTTTTATTTGATTCTCTATTGGTAGGTATTCAAAAACCTCTTTATAATTGGATAATATAACAGTCTGCCATAATCTTGCCATTCTTCCATTACCATCGGTAAATGGATGAATGAAAACAAATTCATAGTGAAATATTGAAGATAATATTAATGGATTAATGTTATTTTTTTCCCTTTTCATAAAATCAAATAATTCTTCCATTAATCCTGGTACTCTATCTTGTGGTGGTGCCATGAAAATACATTTTTCACCATCAAATACACCTTCAGCAGAAGATCTAAAAATACCAGATTCATCTAAAGTTAAATATGTCATTACACCATGAACTTTTAACAAATCTTTTATTGAATAAGGACTTACCTCTTTTATCATCTCATAAGCTTTATATGCATTTTTTACTTCTTGAATTTCCTTTTGTGGGCCTAAAACCATTTTACCATTTATAATATCTTTAACTTGATTTAATGATAATGAATTAGCTTCAATTGCAAGAGATGAATGAATTGAATTAATTCGATTATTTCTTCTTAACGTAGGCATCTTGTTTAAACTATTGTAATTATCCAATTTACCTATTTTCTCCATTATAGTTGCTACTAGATCAAGCATTTTATTAGTAATAGGAAATGGTGGAGTATATTTTTCCATAGTTTCACCTCTATTTTTCTTTCATTTATATTATACCATTTAAATTAAAAACAATCAATTATCTTGCTTAAATCTTGCTTATTTTCTTACTTATTAAATATCACTATATAAATTTTTTTATAAGCAAATCATTGATAATGTGCAGTAATAATTCGTCATACTTTCTGTAATATCTTTTTTAAGATATTGCAGGTATAGAAAGAATTGTTACTGGAGTCCTGTTGTCAATGAGGAACTATAAAAAAATCAGAACTATTATATATTTTAATTTGACAAATCTACTGCAATTTAATCATTTAGCAGTAATTCTGTCGGAAACGTTTATATATAATTGCCAGCACCAATTATCAAAAGACTTGGTTTTGCTGTTTTGACAAATCTAATGATAGATTGCCATTCATCATTAGGTTTGTCATACAAAAAAATAGGGCTCCATCTAATGACAGTGCCCAAGCAAAAATGATTTAACATTAAATTCATCAAATCCTAAATACCATGATGGTTGATATAATGTAATGTCTTTAAATTTAGCAATCCATTTATCTTCAACTTCTAGTGCAAAAGCATAAGACAACATTTCATATAAATAATTAGGATTAATACTCATTAATTCTTTAATCTTATCTTCTTGTGAACTCTCTAAAAATTTCTTAAATCCAGAGATTTTTTCAAACATCTCTAATCCGTAAGGGGTTCTTTTACTGGAACTTTTTAATGAATATCTAATAATAAATATACACAATAATGAGATTAAAAACCATACAATCATAAACCCATTATTAATAACATTATCAAAACCTAGAATATTTATCCAATATGAATAAGTTAATCCTGTTGCTATTATTAATGATAGTATTTTTATCAAAGTTTTTTTGTTAAAAAATATGGACATCCAAACAAAAAAAATAAAATTATGATAAGAAAAGGAATAGCTATACTCTCCCATAAAATTCCACGAAAAAAATATGTTGGAATAAAAAGAATTAGATATATTGATATAATAATCATAAATACCATTATTTTTTCGTTATTATTTGACTTGTTGTCAAATATTGTATAATAATTCTTCTTAGAGTTTACACTTTTTGCAATATCATTTATTGTGTATAAAAAAGCATCATTTAAATCTTCATAAGTTACCTCTTTTAAGTTATAATCAATAGAGCCCTCTTCAGAAGAAAGTTTATTTAATTTTTTTAAGTACTTATATTCTGTTTCAGAAAGTTTAGCATTAAAGGAGTAAAATAATCGTTTAAGAAATAATTTTTCATTACTATTATTACCATCATATTATCTTAACTTAACAATTTTAAAATCTTTTGATCTTGAAAATATTGACTCTTTTTTTATTTTTTCTATTCTAATATAACCTTTATTTGCCAAGTGTATTAATAATGGCATAATTTCTTTTTCTCCTACATAACCTTTATGTATAAAAGCAACATCTATATTATTTAGTCCTTCAGGAGGATAATGGTATAAATTAGAATCTTTAATCTTTTCTTTTTTTCCTCCTTTAACATAAAAAATATAAGATAATATTGCAAATATAATTGGTAATGGGCATAAAAAATATAACCACATAAATACCTCCTTAATAATGATAAATCACATCATCAATTAAATCTATTTCTATAACCACATCTTTGGCATAATTTTTCAATTAATTTATTGTTTTGAAAATTATTAATAATATCTTTAGTTCTTTTTTTATTTAAAATATCATTTAAATCTTCACTAAATATATTTCCTAAATTAATAATTCCATCTTGATCTAAACAACAAGGTACGACTGTTCCATCAACTAATATACCAATTTGTCTTCTTAATCCATAACAAGTTCCTTTAGTATTAACTTGTTTTGAATTAATATCTGGCCATATAAATTCTTTATCAATATCTAAAAATATATTGTCTTTTATAGTACTCCTTTTAGTAATATTTACTTTAACATTATAATAATTCTCAATTAATTTTATTATATCTAAATTATTATTCCATATTCTTAAAGATATATTAGTATTTATATTTTCTATTACATTTAATAATTCTTTTATTTCATCTAAATTATCATAACTATGTAATGATATATTTATCTGTCTAACTTTATTATTATTTAGTATGCTTAATTTTTCTTTAATTAATCTACCATTAGTAGTAATATTAACATTAATATTATATTTATTTGATAATTTAATAATTTCTTCTATATCCTTATGTAATAATGGTTCTCCTTTAATATGAAGATATATATTTTGAGTATTTCCTTTAATTTTTTTTAATATAATTTCAAATTGTTCTAAAGACATAGACTCTTTAGGTCTATTATCTTCTTTACAAAAAGAACAATTTAAATTACATATGTTAGTTATTTCTATATATATTCTATTAAACATTAATCCACCTTTAAAATACTATCTATTTCTTTTTTTAATAAAGGATAATCATTAATATCTTTATTACTTAATAGATTTAAACTATCTTCTTTTGCTTTAAGTAATATTTTAAAATCTTTCCTAATATCCGCGATTTTAAAAGATAAGTCTCCGCTTTGTCTTATTCCAAACAAATCTCCAGATCCTCTTAATTCAAAATCTTTCTCTGATATTTTAAATCCATCAGTTTCTGATTCCATTATATGTAATCTTTCATTATCTTTAGATCCAATTAATATACAATAGGATTGTAAATCACTTCTACCTACTCTACCTCTTAATTGATGAAGAGTAGATAGTCCAAACATATCAGCATCATGTATAACCATCATTGTAGCATTAGGTACATCTATTCCAACTTCTATAAGAGTAGTTGCTATCAATATTTCAATCTTTTTATCTAAGAAATCTTTCATTATAGAATCTTTTTTGTCTTGTTTCATTTTACCATGTAACATTTCAATTGAATAATCTTTAAATGCTTTTGTATAATTATCTTTTAATTTTTTAATGTTTTCTTTTTCATTATCATCTTCTATAAGCGGCGCAACAACATATATTTGATGATTATTATCTAATTCATTTTTTATCATTGATAAAACTTCTTTGATTTCTTTATTATCTTTTACATAGGTAATTATTTCTTTTTTGTTTTTAGGTAAAGTTTTAATTGTACTTATATCCATATCTCCATATATAGTTAGTGCATAAGTTCTTGGTATTGGTGTTGCGGACATATAAAGTACATCAGGCATATTGCCTTTATTTCTTAATGTTTTTCTTTGATTTACTCCAAATCTATGTTGTTCATCAGTTATAATTAAACCCAAGCTATTAAATTCTAATGATTCTTGAAGCAATGCATGAGTTCCAATTATTAAATCAATATCTCCTTCTTTTAATCTTTTATAAATTATTTCTTTTTCTTTTTTATTAGTACTTCCAATTAATAATTCTATTTTAATATCTTTAAACAGTTTTAAAGCATTATTATAATGTTGTTTTGCAAGTAATTCAGTAGGTGCCATAAAAGCAGATTGATAGTTTGATTTAGCTACTAAGTAACAAGATAAAAACGCTACAATTGTCTTACCACTACCAACATCTCCTTGTAATAATCTATTCATTCTATAATTGCTATTTAAATCTTTAGTAATGTCTTCTAATGATTTTAATTGATCTATCGTTAATTCAAAAGGTAAAGAATTAATAATGTTTTCTAAATATTTAACCTCTACTTTTCTATTATATCCACTAGTATTATTTTTGTTTATTATCTTTAAATAATTAATCTTAATCATAAATATAAATAATTCTTCATATTTCAATCTAATCATAGCTTGTTTTAATAAATCTATATCTATAGGGTTATGTATATATTTAATTGATTCACTCTTAGAAATAAATGAGTGTTCATTTGATATATATTCTGGAATATAATCATCAATATTATTTACTTGATCTAATAAACTTAATATTAATTTACTTAATTTTTTTCTGGGTAATCCTTGAGTAGTTCTATATATTGGTATAATTGTAGGCTTATTAGTTAAATTAATAAATAAAATATCATTTGCAATTACAGTATTATGAATCAAATCATACTTACCAATTACTGTAATATTCTTGCCAATATCTATATTTGATGACATAAAAGCTCTATTAAATATTATTACTTTTAATACATTAGTTTTAATATTTAAATTAAATGTCATCTTATTCATATTTCTAAATCTATTTACTATAGGTTTTGATTCTACTATTCCATCAATAATGATCTTATCATCTTGTTTTAAATCATTAATATTACTTCTTGATAAAACTTCGTATCTAAAAGGATAATGAGTTATTAAATCAAATGTACTATATATATTTAGTTTTTCTAAATATTCAATTGTTTTTGGACCAAGCCCTTTAATGTTTTTGAAGTCATTCATAAATACTCCTATTTCTTTTAAATTGTATCACAAAAATGCTTGACAAATCAAAATATGTGAGTATTATAAATGGTACCAATTCAAGAAATTGGATTGGTATGCTAGTATCACACTAGCCAACCCCTTTTTATTCTTTTTGAGACTGTTTCTTCAGGGGGGCAGTCTCTATTTATTATTAAAATTAAATAAATGAGGTTATATATGACTTATTCAAGAAATGATATTGATTTTGATAGAACATTACATGTTTTAAACAATGATTATAATAGTTTTAATGATTCATTAAATTTGATGGTTCAAAATTTATTTGGTTTTGCTGTTGCAGCAACAATTCAAGTTTTTAGAGATAAAATTAATTCTGATTATGAATTTACTCAAGCTTTATTAAAGTCTTCTTTTTGGTTTTTATTAATAGATAATATTATAATAAATAGAAGAAGAAACCAATTCAAAAAAGATAAAATAGAAGCCTATAAAAAAATAAAAGAAATTGCATATAGTTTGAATTTAATTGGAATAAATGTTACGGAATCAGATTTAACTAAAGCAGTAAAAGAAAAAATAGATAAAAATATGGACTATTATAAAGTTATTGACATGTTTAATAATATAGCATTAATATCATTAAAAAGAGAAAATAAAGATATATTATTCGGTGAAGGCATAGATGAATACGATAAAGTTGAATTAAATGAAGTTGGTTCGGTTGCTATAAAAAAAGATCACAAACTAGAAATAATACCAAGTAATAAAATTATAGATAGAAATAATTATTTAGATGTTAAAACTTATTATGAATTAGAATATGCACAAGATAAAGATGAAGGTAAGATAACTTATTGGAAAAGTGATGAATGTTTAAAAATTATACGTACTGAAGGGAAAGTATCAAAATTAAATAAAAAAGATAAATATTTAAAATTAGGATTAATTCTTCAAAGTATAGACTATAAAGATAGTTATGAAATAAATAAAATAGTTAAAGAAAAGATATTATAAAAATGTGTAAACATCTTTTTTTTTTATAAAAAATGATATATAAGTAAATATTAATATGATAGAGTTAATGTATTGGGAGGAAATTTATGGAATTTAGAGATAAGGTTGTAATTATAACGGGTGCTGGTGGCGGAATAGGAAGAGCTATCGCAAAAAAGATAGCAAGTAATGGTGCCAAATTAACTTTGGTGGATATTTCAGAAACTAATTTAAGAGAGACTGCTAGTCAATTAGGATTAGGAGAAGAAAATTATTTAATTCAAGTAACTGATGTATCTAAAGAAGAACAAGTTAAGTTCTATGTTGATGAAACAATTAGAAAATTTGGAAAAGTAGATGTATTTATAAATAATGCTGGTGTAGAAGGAAAAGTTGCTAGTATTGTTGAAACAAATGCAAGTGATTTAGATTTTGTATTAAATGTTAATGTTAAAGGTGTATATTATGGTTTAAAACATGTTATGCCTCATATGATGAGTAATAAATATGGAAGCATAGTAAATACTGCTTCAGTAGCAGGTTTTATTGGTTCTCCAGGATTAGCGCCTTACATTGCTAGTAAACATGCTGTATTGGGTTTAACTAAAACTGCAGCATTAGAAGGTGCAGCATTTAATATAAGAGTAAATGCAATATGTCCTGGACCGGTTGATAATAGAATGATGAGATCAATTGAGGAAGGTGCAGCTCCAGGAAACGGAGATGCAGTAAAAAAGAATTTTGAAGTAAGTATTCCTTTAGGAAGATATGCTACTAATGAAGAATGTGCCGATTTAATATATTTCTTAGCGTCTGATGAAGCAAAATATATTACAGGTCAAGCAATTAGAGTTGATGGTGGAATGGGAGCTAAATAAGATATTAGAAAACTAATATCTTTTTTTATGATAAAATATATATGGAGGTAAATAAATGGAAGAAAAAATTGAAAACAGAATGCCTTTAATAGGCGACAAAGCACCTAGTTTTAAAGCAAAAACAACACAAGGAAATATTAATTTCCCAGAAGATTACAAAGGAAAATGGATTATATTCTTTTCACATCCAGCAGATTTCACACCAGTATGTACAACAGAATTTATGACATTTGCTAAAATGGATGAAGAATTCAAAAAATTAAATACTGAACTAGTAGGTTTATCAGTTGATGGATTAACATCTCATATAGCATGGTTAAGAAAAATTCAAGAAATTGAATGGAATAACATGAAACATATTGAAGTTAAATTCCCATTAATAGAAGATATTAAAATGGATATTTCCAAAAGATATGGTATGATTCAAGGAGAATCAGATATTTCTGCAGTAAGAGCAGTTTTTATAATAAATCCCGAAGGAATTATTAAAACTATTATGTATTATCCTGCTTCTACTGGAAGAAATATGGATGAAGTTAAAAGAGTCATTTTAGCACTTCAAAAAGCAGAAAAAGATAGTGTAGCAACACCTGCTAATTGGAAACCAGGAGAAGATACAATAATACCTACTCCAGGAAGTTGTGGAGTTGCAAAAGAAAGAATGGAAACTCAAGGCGATGATCATTATTGTTTAGATTGGTTTTTATGTTTCAAAAGAGAAAATAAAAAATAAATCAAAAGTTAAATTAATTCCAAATTGTATATAAAACTAATTAAATAATTTAGCTATGTTATAAAATGGAATTTAAATAAGATATTAGAAAACTAATATCTTTTTTTATGTTATAATATTTATTGATTAGAAAGGTGCTATTTATGTATAGAAATACTTATGTCGAAATTAATTGTGATAAATTAGAAAATAACATAAAAAAGATAATTAAAACTTATAATGGTTATAAATATTATTTTGGAGTTGTAAAAAATAATGCTTATAATCATGGAATTGAATGCATTAAATATATGATTAAATCTGGTATTAATTATTTATGTGTTGCTACTTTAGAAGAAGCACTTGAAATTAGAAAAATAGATAAAACTATTCCTATCCTTGTTTTGGAACCTATTGAACTTAATGCAATTAAAGATGCATTTTCTAATGATATAACGATTACTATTGATGATAGAAATCAATTTGATAAACTATTAAAATCTAAATTAAAAGGAAATTTTCATATAAAAATAAATTCAGGAATGAACCGTTTTGGTTTAAATAATAAAGAAGATGTTGCTTACATAGTTAATAATTCAAATAACAATTTAACAAATGAAGGCATTTATTCGCATTTATCTAATGGAATTTTATATTCTGAAGAATATAAAAAAGCAATTGCTAAGTTTATTGAATTAACTTCTCTAATTGATTTAAAGTTA
>JAAYGD010000012.1 GCA_012727915.1 Mycoplasmatota bacterium
AATCATAATAGTTGAGAAGGAGGAAAAATTTAACTATGAAAAGAATGAACAAAAAAGGTTTTACATTAGTAGAATTGTTAGCGGTAATCGTAGTATTAGCAATAATATTGGTAATTGCAGTTCCAAGAATATTAGATGTAATTGAATCTGCAAGAAGTGAATCTTTAGGAAGATCTGCACAAATGGTAGCAAATTATCTTCAAAAAGATTCAGCAGTAAGAATGCTTTCAAGCGATTTTACTGTACCAGTTGGTTCTACTAATTGTCCTGCTGAAGCTGGCTTTTCTGAACCTGCTGAAGGAAATTGTCAATATACTGCAACTTTAACAGGAACTGAAGCTTCATTTACAGTTACAATTGTAGGGGCTGGAAAATTCGCAGGTTGGACGGCAATTTCTACAAACGGAAAAACTCCAACAATAACAAAACCTTAATTATTTATAGTTTATAAAAGACATATTAGAAATAATATGTTTTTTTATGTACACTTTACAATTTAATATTTATTATAAATATTGTTTATGATAATATGATTATAATTAGGAGGCATTATGAGAAGAAATTTAAAAATGATGGATAAACCTTTATTTTTTTTAATAATCATAATGTCTTTATTTGGTTTATTTATGATATTCAGTGCTTCTTATGTTAAAGCAAGCTTGATAGAGGGTAATACTTATAAATATTTAATTCGTCAAGGGTCGATTATAATTATTGGTTTTCTTGCTTATTTTATAATTTTAAACATACCTTTATCAAAATATAAAAAAATTATTAATGTTATTTTGTATGGAATTATTGGATTATTAATATATTTAATAGCTAATGGTAAAGTAATTAATGGTTCTAGAAGTTGGTTGGATTTTGGTTATTTTAATTTGCAACCAAGTGAACTTGCAAAAACAGTTTTAATTTTATATATGGCAATATATTATAGTACAAGAAAGTTTACTGAAGATAATTATATTAAAATACTTAAGCCCTTTATATTTGGAGCAATAATAGTTGGTTTGGTTTTTATGCAACCTGATTTGGGTACAGCACTAATTATTATGGCTATAATGGTAGCAACTTATTTAGCAGTTCCAATAAAAAAAGAATTTAATTTAAAAATATTTAAAGTGGTTTCTTTTATTGTGGGGTCTATTGTATTACTTGTTGTAATTAGTAGTATGTCTGGAAAGAGTATTCTTAATGAATCACAAAAACAAAGATTAAATTTTTTTAATCCTTGTGATAGATATACAGAAGTTGGGCCTGGTTATCAAGTATGTAATGGATATATAGCAATAAACGGTGGTGGTCTATTTGGAAAAGGAATAGGCAATAGTACTCAAAAGTATTTATATTTACCTGAATCACATACTGATTTTATATTTCCTATAATAATAGAGGAATTAGGAGTTCTGGTTGGCATTTTAATATTATTAATGTATTTCTATATTATTTATAGAATATTATTGATTTCAAAGGCTTCTAATGGTCTTATGGGAGGTATTATCGGTTATGGTATATCTTCATATTTGTTTTTCCAAACATTAGTTAATATTGGAGGAGTATTAGGTTTAATTCCATTAACTGGAGTACCATTACCATTCTTAAGTTATGGAGGATCATTTACTTTAAATTTATTTATTTCTTTCGCGCTTATTCAAAGAGTATCTATTGAAAATAATTTATTTAAAAAAGAAGAAGCGATAAGAAATAAAATAAGGGAACAATAAATTATAAAAATAATAATCTCTTAGGAGGTTATTTTTTATGAAGAAAAAAATTATATATGTTAGTATATTTTTAGTTATTATACTATTTTTATTAATGCTATTAAATGATAAAGAAGAAGAAATAATATTAAATTCGAAGGCTGAAGAAATTGAAGTAATAGACGATATTTGTTATGTAGATATAAAAGGAGAAGTGGTAAATCCGGGTGTATATGAATGTGTAAACAATGATAAAGTAATAGATATTATCAATAAAGCTGGTGGGCTAACAAAAAATGGTAATACTAAATTGATTAATTTGAGTAAGCGAGTAAATAATGAAATGCTTATAATTATATATAGTAATAAGCAAATTGAAGACGCCAAAAAAAGATTGAATGAACCTACGGTAATTGAGATTATTAAAGAGATAGAAAAGGAATGCATATGTCCAGATGTTGTAAATGAAGCTTGTGAATTTACAGACAAACCGGAAGAGGAAATTAATGTAAAGGAAGAAACAGAAAATGTGTTATCTGAAAAGATAAACATTAATACTGCTAGTAAAGAAGAATTGATGAGCCTACCAAAAATTGGAGAAGCAAAAGCTTTGGCTATAATTACTTATAGAACTACTACTTCATTCCAAAATATTGAAGATATAAAAAATGTTTCTGGTATTGGAGATGCTTTATTTGATGATATTAAAGATCTTATTGAAGTATAAATATATATATATATCGATTATTATATTAATTTTTTCTTTAATATATACTAGTATAAATTTTAAATCAAAATATTCAATTAAAGATAATTTAATAGAAGGTTATATTCATAATTATAAGATTGATGGTAATAAATTAAATATAGAAGTAATAGGTAAAGAAAAAATAATTGGAAATTATTATTTTAAAAATAATGAAGAGATATATAATTTTAAAAAAAAATATAAATTTGGAGATTATGTTAAAATATCTTGTGAATTATATTATCCTAAAGAGAGTGGTCTATTTAATCAATTTAGTTATAAAGAATATTTAAGACAAAATAAAATATATTTATTGATGAAAATTAATACAATTAATAAGACTTTAAATAATAATAAGATTAGATACTCAATTAAAAATTTTATAGTAAACAGAATAGAAAGCATTCTTCTTTCCAAAAAATACTTATATGCTTTTATGATAGGAGAGGAATATTATATAGATTCTAAAGTTAAAGATAGTTATCAAATTAATGGAATAAGTCATTTATTTGCGGTCTCTGGTTCTAATATAACATTCGTAGTAATGATATTATTAAAAATTATTAATAAATTTAAATACAAATATTTGTTTATATTTTCTTATGTATTATTATATATGTTTTTAACTGATTTTACTGCTTCAATTGTAAGATCGGGTGTATTTTTTATTGTTTTAACATTAAATAAAATATATAAATGGAATATTAGAATAATTGATATATTATTTATTACATTAAGTCTATCTTTAATATATAATCCATACTTAATACATAGTGTTGGTTTTCAATTTTCCTTTATTATAAGTATGTATTTAATTATATTCCAAAAAAAGATTTTGAAATATAAAAATTATATAGTAATACTTATAATAGTATCTACTATTGCTTTCTTATCAAGTCTTCCAATAGTCTTAAATAATTTTTATGAATTTAATTTATTAAGTATATTTTTAAATTTAATATATGTTCCATTTGTTTCTTTTATATTATTTCCTTTATCTTTAATATGTTTTATTTTGCCTTTCTTAGATAAAATTCTATTCTTTTTTACAAATATATTAGAGTATAGTTCGTTGATGTTTTCAAAAATAGATTTTTTTAAAATAATAATAGGAAAACCGTCATTTTTATTAATTATTATTTATTACATTGTAATTACTATTATTATGATTAATCCAAAATATTTATATTTATTAATTATTTGTTTAATTATTAATAAGTTAATGTATTATTCGTTTTATCCTAGTATAGAATTTATTGATGTTGGTCAAGGAGATTCTATATTGATTAAATTGAATGGTAATAAAAATGTATTGGTTGATACTGGAGGAATATTAAAATATGAAGATTCATTTAAAAGAATAAATGATTTTTCAATTGGAGATGATGTTCTATCTCCTTATTTAAAATCTATAGGTATAAGTAGATTAGAATGTCTAATAATAACGCATGGTGACATGGATCATATTGGAGGTTCGGAAGCTATAATGAATAATTTTAATGTCAATAATTTATTTTTAAATGGAAATTTAAATGAACTTGAAAAAAAATTAATAATATATAATCCCAAGTATTTAAAAGATAATGATGTTTTAAAAATAAACAATTATATTTTTTATATTTTAAATCCTAGTTATGATACTAATGAAAATGATTCTAGTATAATATTATATTTTACTATAAATAATATAAATATTTTGTTAATGGGAGATGCTTCAAGAATAATTGAGGAAAAGATTATTCAAAAATATAATTTAGATATTGATATATTAAAGATTGGTCACCATGGCTCTAAAACTAGTACTTCGATTAATTTTATTAAGAAAACAACTCCTTATTATGGTATAATTTCGGTAGGGGAAAACAATAGATTTAATCATCCGCATAAAGAAGTATTGGAAATATTAAATAATAACAATGTCAATGTTTTTAGAACTGATTATTATGGAAGTATTAAATTTATCTTTAAAGATAAATTATTAATAAAGACTGGGAGAAAGTATGAAGGATAAAATTATTCTTATATATGGTGATGAACCTTTTTTAATAAATAAAAAAATAGATGAGATTATTAATATAGATAGTGTTATTGTTTATGATATGGAAGTATCTTCAATGGAAGATGTTAAAGAAGAAGCAATATCTTTTTCGATGTTTTCGGATAGTAAAGATATATTATGCAATAATTGTAATTTTTTAACTTCAAGTTTAGATAATAAAGAATATTCTGAAATATTAATTGATATATTAAATAAACCTTTAGATAATAGATTAATTTTAATTGTAAATGGAAAAGTTGATGAAAGAAAAAAAGCAGTAAAAGAATTAATTAAGATTGGTAAAGTATTTGTCTTTAATGCTTTAAAAGATTATGAAATAACCAAATATATTGGTGAACAATTTAAGAAAAAAGGATATCAAATTGATATATCCACAATTAATTATTTTCAAAATTATGTGGGTAATAATTTATATATAATAAATAATGAGATAGAGAAAATGGATTTATATAAAGAAGATAATGTTGTTACAAAAGAAGATATAAATGCTGTTTCTTCTAAAGCTATAGAAGATAACATATTTGAATTAATTGATGCTGTAGTTAATAAGAACATTGATAAAGCATTAAAAATATATGATGATTTAATATTAATGAATGAAGATGAAGTAAAATTAATAAGTATATTGGCGGATCAATTTAGATTAATATTTCAAACAAAAAACTTATATAATTTGGGTTTTTCAGAAGCGAATGTTATTAAACAATTGGATATTCATCCATATAGAATAAAATTAGCAAGTTCTTCTCATATATCAATGGAAGAAGCTAAAAGGTTTTTGATTAAATTATATAATTTGGATGTTTCAATAAAAACAGGAAAAAAAGAAAAAAAATCAGCTTTTAAAATGTTCTTATTAGAGTTATAAAAAATAGAGATAATAATTTATCTCTATTTTATATTGAATCTATATAATTACATGCATTTATTGCAGCAATAGTGCCATCAGATGAAGCAGTAGTTAATTGTCTTATATTTTTCGTTCTACAATCTCCCGCAACGAATATTCCATCTATATTTGTCTTGCATTCTTCATCAGCATCAATATATCCATATTTATCAAGTTTTATAATATTTTTAAATGTTTCATTTTGAGGTATTAATCCAATCAATACAAATACACCATCTACATTTATTGTTCTATTTCCAACAGTAATACTTTCTAAAGAAGTATCTCCATTTAATTTATCAACTTTTGAATTAAATATATATTCTATATTTTTTATATTATTAATTTTTTCAATTAGCTTTTCTTCAGCAGTAAGTTTATCTAACATTTGCACTATATATATTTTATTTACTATTTCAGATAAATATATTGCACTTACTACAGCGGTATTTCCTCCACCTACAATAGCAACATCTTTTCCTTTAAAGAAAGCACCATCACATAATACACAGTAAGATATTCCTTTACCAATTAATCTTTCTTCATTATCAATTCCTAAAGATCTATGTTTTGAACCAGTTGCTATAATAATTGTTTTTGATTCATAAGTATTGTATTCGGTTGTAACAATTTTTTTATCTTTCAAATCTTCAATATTAATTACTTTTTCAAGTTCAAAATCAACTCCTAACTCTATTATTTGATCAAATAAATTATTTGAAAATTCAACTCCACTTATTTTCATAAAACCTGGATAATTTTCAACTAAAGGAGAAGTAGCAATTTGTCCTCCAATGGTTTCTTGTTCTAGTATTAATACCTTTTTATTTGCTCTAGCAGAGTATAGAGCTGCAGTCATCCCAGCAGCTCCTGCTCCAATTACAATAATATCGTACATTATTTATTTTCTTCCAAATATTTTTTTATGTTAGATACACCAAGTATTTTAGAAGTGTTTCCATCTTTAATAACTATTAACGTTGGAACTTGGTTAATATCATAAGATGTAGTTAATTCTTCATTTTCTTCGGCATCTACATAATCATATTTAACATTTTCTTTATCTATTATTACTTTTGCGACTTTACAATTAGGACAAGTTTTTGTTCCAAATAAAGTTATTGAATTTGGTTTATCGTTTTTTACTTCAGTTGTTTTTTCTTCTTTTTTCTTAAATTCTTTATTTAAATTAGAGTGTTCAGTTTCATATAATTTTCTGTGTTTATATTCTTGAGTTTTTCCATCATTCCAATTTTGAACCGGTCTATAGTATCCGGTTATTCTACTATATACTTCTGTTACTCCTCCACATTCAGGACAATTGAAGTGTTCTCCTACTAAATAACCATGAGTTCTGCAAATAGAGTAGGTAGGAGACATAGTATAATAAGGTAATTTAAAGTTCTCTGCAATTTTTTTAACTAATTCTGCTGCTGATTTCCAATTAGGAAGTTTTTCTCCTAAGAATGTATGAAATACAGTTCCTGATGTATATAGTACTTGAAGTTCATCTTGTATTTCTAATGCTTTAAATACATCTTCTGTAAATGAAACTGGTAAATGAGAACTATTTGTATAATAAGGAGTTTCATCTTGATTAGATGCTGTTAGTATTTCTGGATATTTTTCTTTGTCATGTTTTGCTAATCTATAACTAGTAGATTCTGCAGGTGTAGCTTCAAGATTAAATAAGTCTCCATATTTTTCTTGATAATCAGATAATCTATTTCTCATATGATTTAAAACATCTTTAGTAAATTCTTGAGCTTTTTCATGAGTCAAATCTTCTTTAATCCAATCTGCATTTAAACAAGCTTCATTCATACCTACTAACCCAATCGTTGAGAAATGATTGTTGAATGTTCCTAAGTATCTTTTAGTATAAGGATACAAACCAGCTTCTAAGAATTTAGATATAACATGTCTTTTTGTATCTAATGAATTAGCTGCTATATCCATCATATCATTAAGTTTTTCATAAAATTCTTCTTCTGATTTAGATAGATAAGCTATTCTTGGCATATTTAAAGTTACTACACCTATTGATCCGGTAGATTCTCCACTTCCGAAAAAACCACCAGATTTTTTTCTTAATTCTCTTAAATCTAATCTTAATCTACAACACATACTTCTAACATCACTTGGTTCCATATCACTATTAATATAATTAGAAAAATAAGGTGTACCATATTTTGCAGTCATTTCAAATAATAATTTATTATTTTCAGTTTCACTCCAATCAAAGTTTTTAGTTATAGAGTAGGTAGGAATTGGATATTGAAAACCTCTTCCATTAGCGTCTCCTTCTATCATTATTTCTATAAAAGCCTTATTAACCATATCCATTTCTTTTTGACAATCCTTATATTTAAAATCTAGTTCTTTTCCACCAACTAAAGCATTTAATTCTGCCATATCATTTGGAACAACCCAATCTAAAGTTATATTTGTAAATGGTGCTTGGGTTCCCCATCTACTTGGTGTGTTAACTCCATATACAAATGATTGAATACTTTGTTTTACTTCTTTAAAAGATAAATTATCTGCTTTAACAAAAGGCGCTAAGTAAGTATCAAATGATGAGAAAGCTTGAGCTCCTGCCCATTCATTTTGCATTATTCCTAAAAAGTTAACCATTTGATTACATAGAGTAGATAAGTGTTTTGGAGGAGAAGAAGTAATCTTTCCTGGAACTCCACCTAACCCTTCTTGAATTAATTGCTTTAAAGACCAACCTGCACAATATCCTGTTAACATAGATAAATCATGAATATGAATATCTGCATTTTTATGTGCTTTCGCAACTTCATCATTATATACTTCACTTAACCAATAATTTGCGGTTATAGCTCCAGAATTACTTAATATTAAACCTCCAACAGAGTAAGTAACTGTAGAATTTTCTTTTACTCTCCAATCACTAATGTTTAAATATTTATTAACTACATCTTTATAATCAAGTACTGTATCTTTAATATTACGCATTTTTTCGTGTAATTTTCTATAAAGAATATATGCTTTAGCAACATCAGGATAACCCGCTAAAGATAAAGTCTCTTCAACACTATCTTGAATGTCTTCTACTGATATTACTCCATCAACTATTTTGGGCTCAAAATTCGAAGTAACTTTTAATGCAATAAAATCTATTACATTATCAGTAAATTCCTTATTTTCAGCTTCGAAAGCTGATTTAATAGCAGCTCCAATCTTTTCTATTTTAAATTCAACTAATTTCCCATCTCTTTTTTTAACTTTGTACATATTATCTCTCCCTTTCTTAAATACCTCTAATCTCCACATTTTTTATTTCTTTTTCTAATATTTGTTTAAAATCACATAATTTTTCTTTAGGATGAGCTTTTAAACCATCTTTTATTAAATGACCAGAATCTTCAAATTGTTGCAATACATATTTCTTTGAATCTTTTAACCATTTTGATATTTCAATAATATCTTCATTTTCATGATAATCTTTTACTATAGTTGTTCTAAATTCATAATCAATATTTCCATTCATTAATAATCTAATTGATTCTTCAATATTATCTATATTAACTTTGGTTCCTGAAGTTTCACTATACTTTTTTTTAGAATTTTTAATATCCATTGCTACATAATCTATTAATTTTTCATCTATTAATTCTTTTAATAATTTTGGATTGGTTCCGTTGGTGTCAAGTTTTATTAAATAACCAATATCTTTAATTTTTTTTATATATCCTTTTAGATCTTTTTGTATAGTTGGTTCACCACCAGTTATACAGATAGCATCCAAATATTTTTTTCTATTATTTAAGTAATCTATTATCTTTTCATTATCTAATTCATCATCTTCATAATTTACTAATCTTGCATTTTGACAAAAAGGACATTTGAAATTGCATCCACCTGTAAATATTGTCGCAGCAACATGCCCAGGATAATCTAACAATGTTAGTTTTTGAAATCCAAGTATTTGCATATCAAACTCCTTTCTATTTTTTAAGTTCATTTTAATTCTAACATAAACAAAAAAATAAAAGAATAGTTTTATTCATTTTATTTTTAAAAAGACATCTTTTTACATTGAATTATAATAATATAATAAATAATTATTGTAAAACAATAATTATTGTGATATAATCTTTACAACAATTAAACAAAGAGGTGAAATAAATGATAGTTTTAAGAATAGATAGAGTGCTTGCTGATAGAAAAAAATCATCAAAAGAATTGTCTAAAATATTAAATATTACTGAAGCAAATTTTTCTATATTAAAAAATGGAAAATCTAAATCAATAATGTTTGATACTTTAAATACTTTGTGCAAAACTTTAGAATGTCAACCTAAAGACTTAATAGAGTATATTCCTGATTTTGAAGATTAATCAGAATAATTTTTAAAATATCCCTTTATATAAACAACAGGGGTTCCTTTATCACCACTTCCACTTGTTAAATCACATAGACTTCCTAACAAATCAGTATATCTTCTTGGAGTAGTACCTTGAGTTGCCATTTGTCCTTTTAATTCTTTTTCTTTGTTTTTAATTTCTTCTTTTATTGCGTTATTCAATTTATCGCCAGATAAACCTTTAAATTTGTTTTCTGAAAAATATTTTAATTTAATTTCATTTGGGCTTCCTTCGAGACATTTAGTATAAGCAGGACTTACTACTGGATCTGCGAGTTCCCAAATTTTTCCTATTGGATCTTTAAAAGCTCCATCGCCATATATCATTACTTCGATATTTTTTCCAGTTAGTTTTTTTAATTTTTTTTGAATATTGTTGACTAATATATCACCATCTTTTGGAAATAATTTAACTTTTTCTTCGGTAGATCTATTAGATCCAAGAAGACCATAATCCTTATTATATCCACTACCATTTATACTTTCACTCATTATTTCAGATAATAATAATATATTAGTATCTTTTTTACTTAATCTTTTTTTTGTATCAAATCTGTCATGAATATTTGCAACTAACACGTCTTTAGTATAATTCAAAATAGTTTCAGGATTATTAGAAAAAACAAATTCTATTTCACAATTTTCTTTTTTACATAAATCTCTATAAAATTCAACCATATTAACACCAGTAAATAAATGTTTGAAATGTGAAAAATATTTATTATATTCTTTTTCACTAATTACAGAATTTAAATTAAAGTTATTCTTTTCTAAGTCTTCTTTATATAATATGTCGTTACCCACTTCATCTGATGGAAAACTTAATAACATGGTAATCTTTTTAGTAGATCTTGCAATTGCGGATAGTAAAACTGCAAATCTATTTCTACTTAATATTGGATAAACAACACCAATATGGTCTGATTTTAATTTCCTTTTGATATCAGTTTTGATATTATCAAGTGTTGCATAATTCCCTTGACTAATTCCTACTACAGCTTCAGTAATAGCTACTACATCTTTATCATCAAAATTAAATCCTTCTGATTCTTTAGCTTTTAATAAAGAATCTATCACTATATCTTCTAAATTGTCTCCTTCTTTTATTACGGGAGTTCTAATACCTCTTACAACAGTTCCTACATTCATAATATCTCCTTACTATTTTATTATATCAATTTTTTAATACTTTTGATATAATTTGAATATTAAAAAGGAGGTAATATGAGAAAAGAATATATAAAAAAGAGAACTAAATTTACATCTAGCACATATATGAGAGAAGCAGTAAACTATGAAGTAATATCTATTAAGGAAGAAGATTTATTTATTACTATAAAAAAATATAATGAAATGAATGGGAAATTTTCTTTAGTGAATGAAGACGGAAAAGAAAGAGATTATATAAAAGAAGGTTATTATGTGATTGAACTTACTCCTTTAAAAGAACATTATAATATAAGATATTATTTTGATGATAAAAAGAAATTGATTGATTATTATATAGATATATCTTTAAAAAATGGAGTAGAGTACAAAATGCCATATTATGTAGATTTATATTTGGATATACTTCATTATCCTAATGAAAATGAATTTAAGTTTTGCGATGAAAATGAATTAGAAGAAGCATTAAAAAACAAAATAATAAGCAAAAAAGATTATGCTTTGGCTTACAAAACTGGAAATAGATTATTAAAAGAAATTAAAGAAGGTAATAATAAATATTTAAAAATGGACGTAGTAAAATATATAAATAGATATTACTAAAAAAATCAAGAAAACTTCTTGATTTTTTAAAACTTTCTATATAATCCAATTGCTTTACCTAAGATGGTAACATCATCTAATATTATATCTTCCATTGCTTTATTTTCTGGGTGCAATCTAATATATGTTTTTTCTTTATAGAATCTTTTTAATGTTACTTCATTTTCGTTAGTCATTGCAACAACAATATCTCCGTTTTTAGCGTCGTTTGTTCTTTCAACTATTACGATATCATTATCAAATATACCTGCTTCAATCATAGATTCTCCACTTACTTTAAGCGTAAACACTTCTTTTCTAGTTGGAATCATATACGCTGGTAGTGAAAAATATTCATTAGGATTATGTATTGCTTCGATTGGATTACCTGCTGTAATTTTTCCTAATAGAGGAACACTAACGATAGATTCATCTTTTTTAATAAATTCATTGTCTATGAGCAACTCTATTGCTCTATTTTTTTTATCATCTTTTTTAATATATCCTTTATCCTCTAAATTGCTTAAATGAGAGTGAATTGTTGCGGGTGATGATAATCCAAGTGAATATCCAATTTCTCTAACAGTTGGTGGATATCCATTTGAAACAATATATTTTTTTATAAATTGTATAATGTCTTCTTGTCTTTTTGTAAGTTTATCCATAGTACCTCCTTTTTATTATGAATTTATATTAACACATAAAATGTAAAATGTCAAACAAACGTTCGCAATGTAATTGACGCGAACATTTGTTTGTGATTAAATTGAATTATAAAAGGAGGTAAGTATGAAAGGATTAAGTGAAAAAATGTTTTTTTGGGGAATGTATTTTACTTTTATAATGATTACATTAATTTGTATTTGGGGGGTTCAAAATATAAATGATACTCCTAAATTTGGAGGAAATGAAATAATAGTTCTTAATAATAATTAAATTGTTTTTATTGTTTTAGCATGCTATAATATTTCTATAATAGGAAGGGGATTTAGCATGATAAGAAATAGCGAAGTATCCGATAAAAAAATTATCGATAGTATTAGATGCCTTGGTATAGATATGATAAGTAATGCTAAAAGTGGACATCCTGGAATTGTTCTGGGGGCTGCACCTATTTTATATACTTTATTTTTAAGACATTTAAAGATTTATCCTACAAGAAATAAATGGATTAATAGAGATAGATTTGTATTGTCTGCAGGACATGGTTCTGCATTGTTATATAGTATGCTTTATTTTTCTGGTTTTAATATATCTATTGAAGATTTAAAGAAATTTAGAAAAGCTAAATCAAAAACTCCCGGTCACCCCGAATATGGAGTTACTGATGGCATTGAAGTTACTACTGGGCCATTAGGGCAAGGATTTGCTAATGCTGTTGGAATGGCTATTTCTGAAAAACATTTTTCTAGTTTATTTAATATATATGATCATCATACTTATGTATTGGTTAGTGATGGAGACCTTATGGAAGGTATCTCTTATGAAGTAGCTTCTTTAGCGGGACATCTTAATTTAAATAAATTAATGGTTCTTTATGATTCAAATAATATATCTTTAGATGGAAGTACTAATTTATCGTTTAGTGAAAATGTATTAAAAAGATTTGAAGCTTTAGGTTGGCATACAGAAGTAGTACATAATGGTGAAGATATAGATGAAATAGATAAGGCAATATATAAAGCTAAGATTAATGAAGAAAAGCCTACAATTATAGAAATTAAAACTACTATTGGTAAAGGTTCTATAAATCAAGGAACTAATTTAGTTCATGGATCTCCATTAAAAGAAGAAGATGTTTATCAATTAAAGGAATCTTTAGGAATAAGAAATGTTCCTTTTGCAGTATCTAAAGATGCTTTAGATGCTTTTCAAAATGATTTGTTTGAAAGAATCGAATTGGAATATAGAAGTTGGGATACAATGTATAATGAATTTAAAAATACTGATATAAATGCAAAAGTATTTGAAAGTATTTTTGAAAAGAAAAGAACTTATAACATTATAGATATGTTTCCAAATATTAAAGATTATAATAATTTGTCATTAAGAGAACTTAATTCAAAAGTTATGAATGTTGCTTCTGATTATATATTAAATATAATGGGAGGAAGTGCTGATTTAAATACTTCTACTAAAGCATATTTAAATAAATATGGTACTTTTTCTAATTTGAATCCAAGTGGAAAAAATATTTATTTTGGTGTTAGAGAGCACGCAATGGCTGGAATAATGAATGGTATGGCTTTATCTAATTTAATACCATTTGGTTCTACTTTTTTAGTGTTTTCTGATTATATGAGACCAAGTATTAGATTGGCAAGTTTAATGAATTTGTTTTGTATTTATATTTTTACTCATGATAGTATTAATATTGGAGAAGATGGATCAACTCATCAACCTATAGAACAATTATCATCTTTAAGAAGTGTTCCTAATTTTAGAGTATATAGACCTTGTGATATTAAAGAAGTTATTGGATGTTGGGATACAGTGCTTAAAGATAAAAAACCATGTGCATTAGTATTATCACGAAATGAAGTTAATACTTTGGATAATACAAATGCTTATTATGTTAAAAATGGAGCTTATATAGTTAAAAAAGAGAAAGCTAAGATGGACGCTATAATTATTGCAACTGGTTCTGAAGTAGAAATTGCTATTAAAGTATCTGAAAACTTATTTGAAAAAGGAAAAAATATTAGAGTAGTAAGTATGCCTTGTATGGAATTATTTGAAGAACAAGAAGATGCATATAAAGAAGAAATATTGCCAAATAGAATAAAGAAATTTGTAATAGAGTTTGGATCAAGTCAAAGCTGGTATAAATATGTTAAAAGTAAAGATTATATGATTACTATTGATGAATTTGGATTAAGTGGTTCGAAAGAAGATATATATAACATTAAAAAGATGGATATTAAATCAATAACTGATAAGATTGAAAGAATTTTAGGAGAAAATATATGAAGAAATTTTTAAGTAAAAAATTAAAAAGAGAGACTACTGTTGAACAAGAAATAAAAGAATCTATAATTAAATCTATAGTAACAACATTTATTGTATGTTTTTTCATATTTTTTGATGGAGGATCATTACCAACTGCATTAATAGAATTAACCAAATCTGATAGAAATGTTATAGAGTGGTTCTTTATTATGTTACCATTTGTTATAATAATGCATCTATTAGTATCTTTTTTAGTATGTTATATAGAAATTAAAAAAAATAAAAGGTAATTATTTACCTTTTAACATATCTTTATATATTTTATAAACATTTTCTATTACGACTTTTTTGTCGTATTTTTTTGCAATACTTTTTAAATAATTAATATTATATTCAGTTTTACTACATTTAATAATAGCTTTAGCCATATCTTCAGGATCATTTACATTACATAATACTCCACATTTATCATCAATATATTCTTCAGGACCTTTGCATCTAGTAGAAACAATTGGTATACCTGATGCTAGAGCTTCTATACCTGGGATTGAAAATGTTTCTTTATCACTAGAAATAATTAATATACTTTTATTACTTAATATTTTAGCTATGTCTTTTTTTATGTTTTTTCTCCCTAAAAAAGTAACATAATTATTTAAATTTAATTCTGTAGTTAGTTTTTTATATTCTTCCATTAACTCTCCATCACCTACAATATCAAAACTAATATCTTTAATATTATATTTATCTATCAATATTTTGATTGCTTTTAAAGTAACATCAATATACTTGCCAGGTCTTAGTGCTGAAACACTTACTAATTTTAAGGTGTTGTTTTTGTTTTTAGAACTAAAAAATTCACTAGTATCTACTAAATTTGGAATCACTTTACAATCAGTACCCACTTTTTCTGTCATATAATTACTTACGGTTGAATATGTAGAGTTTTTTAAAGCATACATCGCATATTTATTATTTTTTCCTTCGAAAAAACTATTAAATTTACTGAAATGTTCAGTAATTAATACTGGAATATCATATTTTTTTCCTAATTTAGCAGATGCGTATCCAGCTGGTAATGTAACATGAGCATGAATAATATCTGGTTTACCAAGAATTTCTTCATATTTTAAATAAGATTTTTCAAGCTTTTTTGTGTAATAATATAAATTCAACTTATAATTTATAGATTTTAAATTTAAAACTTTATTAATATAAATATTATAATTTTTTTCTTTGATTATTTCTTCTTTTTCATTAAATAAATATTTTAAAGGGTTTTTAAGCCTTTGTCTATATAAAAATAAAATATTTGCTTTAATGTTTTTATGTTCATTTAATGCTTCGGTAAAATCTTTATGATATATGCCCATTAGTTTATCTTCACCAAATGGTAACCAACTAGGTATTACTAAAACTTTCATACTTTCACCTCAAACAAATTATAATATTTTAAGTTACATATTGCAATAACATTAATTATTTAGTAAGATTTATAAAGGAGGTATTTATATGTGGTTAGATATATTATATGTAGTAATAGGATTAGTAATAGGATTATTGATAGGTTTTTTCTTATCAAAGTATTTAACAAAGAAATATATGAAAGAAAATCCACCAATTAATGAAGATATGGTTAGAACGATGATGAGTCAAATGGGAAGAACTCCTTCTCAAAAACAAGTCAATCAAGTTATGAAATCATTTAAAAAACAAATGTAAGGAGGAAAAGTGGAAGATAAAAAACAAATTTATGTTTGCTCAGTATGTGGTTATGAAACAGTAGGTCCTTTACCAGATGATTATATTTGTCCTGTATGTGGAGTAGATGTAACACATTTTGTATTAAAAGAAGAAAAACAATAGATTTTTACTTCTTTTTTTATGATATATTTTTTTATAGGGAGGTTTTATGGAAAAAAAAGATGTAAAAGAAGAGTTATTAAAAAGGTATAAATATTTTTATGAAAATGCAGGTCTTATATTGGGACCTTATTATAAAAATTGTAGGTTTAATTTACCAACAAATTTAATAGAAGATTTGGAAATTTCTTTTCTTTCTGAAATAAGATTAGAAGACACTAATTTTTATAAAGAATTTGAAAAACAAAAGGAAGATAAAAATTATTTAGAAAAAGCAAATGCTGCAATTAAGCAACAAAAAAAGACAGTTGGGGTTATTCTTTTCCACCAGAACTTGATTTGTGGACATTAATATTTAAAGTTAGGGAATATATAAAAGATCAATCCGGTGACTTGGATAATAAAAAAGTAAAAATTGATGTTTTAGATGAATATTTTAGACTAAGAAGATATGAAAATAATGGTAGAATTTGGACAAGCGGTTATAATTATACTTTTGAAGATATTAAGAACAACTTGTTTAATGGTTCTTATCCAATAAGAAAAGAGCTTGAACCAACTAGAAAAAAACATGATGTTGGGGTAAAAAGTAATGTTTTTTTAAATACTATATATAATAGAGATGATAAAAAATATGTTAGTTATTTTTCTGAGGAAGAAAAACAAAATGTATATTTGTCATTACATGACGAATTACCCTGGAATTTGACTATTAATTGTTCACATGAAGAAAACGAAGAAGACAAATTAGAAAGACCTAATAATACAAAACCATGTAGCGAAGATTTTTATGTTAAGGAAGAAGAAATCTTTATGTCGGGAGAAGAATATTATCAAAGATGTACTAATTGTGGATATATTGTAAATATTCCAAAAGAAATATTATCTTTAGGTATTAAAGAAAGAATAGATAATTCTATAAAATCAAATCCCGATTTAGAAAGATACAATGTTCTTAAATCCGAATTAGAAAGCATTGAGAATAAAGGCAAAACTAAAGCATTAACAAATAAAAACTAATTAAGAAGTTTATCACTTCTTTTTTTTTATGATATAATTTTATTGATAGGAGATACAATATGGCAGTACAATATGATGAGAAATCTATAAAAATATTAGAAGGATTAGAATCTGTAAGAAAAAGACCAGGTATGTATATTGGTTCTACAGATAAAAGGGGACTTCATCATTTGGTTTGGGAAATAGTAGATAACTCAATAGATGAAGCAATAAATGGTTATGGTAATTATATTAAAATAATATTACATTCAGACCATAGTGTTAGTGTTATAGATGATGGAAGAGGAGTTCCCGTTGGAAAACACGAAAGTGGAAAGAGTACTCCCGAAGTAATTTATACTATACTTCATGCTGGAGGTAAGTTTTCAGATTCTGGATATAAAATATCTGGTGGATTACATGGTGTTGGTGCTTCTGTTGTTAATGCTTTAAGTAAGTGGATGGAAGTTACTATTAAAAAAGATGGTGGAGAATATTATATTAGGTTTGAAAATGGGGGTAAAGTAGCAAAACCCTTAACAAAGATTGGAACCACTAATAAGACAGGAACAGCAGTAAGATTTCTCGCTGATTCTGAAATTTTTTCTACAATTAATTTTAGTTTTACTACGATATGTGAAAGAATGCAAGAATGTGCATTTTTACTTAAAGGTTTAACTGTAGAAGTAATTGATGAAGAGGATAAGAAACAAGAAAAGTTTAACTATGAAAATGGGTTAGAAGCTTTTGTAAAATATATAAATGAAGATAAAACTCCAATACATAATGTGTTTCATTTTAATTCTATAAAAGAAGATATCGAAGTAGAAGTGGCACTTCAATATACAGACAGTTATTCTGAAAACATTGTATCTTTTGTAAATAATGTTAAAACAACTGATGGAGGATCACATGAAATAGGTTTTAAAACCGCAATTACGAGAGTCTTTAATGAATATGCTAAAGAAAATGATTATATTAAAAATAAAGATAAATCTTTTGAAGGTAGTGATGTTAGAGAAGGATTAACCGCAATATTATCAGTTAGAATTCCAGAGTCAATACTCCAATTTGAAGGACAAACAAAAGCTAAGCTTGGTACTCCAATTGCTAAACCAGTAGTTGAAAGTATAGTGTTTGAAAAATTAAGATTTTATTTAGAAGAAAATAAAGAAGCAGCAACCTCTATCTTAGATAAAGCATTAAAAGGTAAAACAGCTAGAGAAGCCGCAAGAAAAGCAAGAGATGAAGCAAGAAAAAATAATGGAAGTAAAAAAGAAAGAATATTAAGTGGAAAATTAACTCCTGCTCAATCTAAAGATACAAAAAAGAATGAGTTGTTTTTAGTAGAAGGTGATTCTGCTGGAGGATCGGCAAAACAAGGAAGAGATAGAAAAATTCAAGCGATTCTTCCACTAAGAGGAAAAGTTATAAATACTGAAAAAGCTAAATTAGAGGATATATTTAAAAATGAAGAAATAAATACAATGATTTATACAATAGGAGCTGGAGTAGGAAATGATTTCCATATAGAAGATTGCAATTATGATAAGATAATTATTATGACTGATGCTGATGATGATGGTGCTCATATTCAAATATTATTATTAACATTTTTTTATAGATATATGAAACCATTAATAGAAAACGGCAAATTATATGTTGCGCTTCCTCCTTTATATAGATTGGAATATTCAAATAAAAAGTATGAATATATATATACTGACGAAGAATTAAAAGAAGTTAAAGAAACTATAAAAGGAAAACAAAGATATAAAGGTCTTGGAGAAATGAATGCAGAACAACTATGGGATACTACTATGAATCCAGAAACAAGATCTTTAATTAAAGTAACTATTGGGGATGCAGTCTTAGCGGAAAAAAGAGTTAGTGTTTTAATGGGAGACAATGTGGAGCCAAGAAAAGAATGGATTGAGGAGAATGTTGAATTTTCTTTAGAAGATGAATTTTAATTGTTTATATTTGTTAAAAAGGAGAAATTATGGAAGAAATAAAGGTTAACAAATTAAGTAATAAAATTAAAATATGGGATGTTTTTAGAATTTATAGAGAAATATCTAGAGATTTTTTTTAAAAGAATATAATAAAATAAAAGAAGAAATAGAAACAAAAACAAAAAGATGATTTTGTTCTTGAAAATGAAGAATTAAAGACAAGATAGTGTAAAAAAAGACTATATGTCTTTTTTATTTTAAAATAATCAATTATAATATAAAGATAGGAGGAATTATGGAATTAAAAGATAAAAAGGTTATAGTAACTGGTGGAGCAGCAGGAATGGGAAAAGAACTTGTTGTTCAATTATTAAAAAAAGGTTCGTATGTAGCAGCTTTAGACATTAATCAGGAGGGTTTAAATAATTTAAAAAGTGAATTAAATAATGATAGATTATCTATTCATAGAGTAGATGTTTCTAATGATCAATCTTTAGAAGATTTTAAAAGAGAATATTATAGTATTCATCAAGAAGTTGATTGCTTAATTAATTGTGCTGGTATTATTCAACCATTCGTTAATGTTGAACAATTAGATATGAACACAATAAATAGAGTAATGAATATTAATTTTTTTGGACCATTCAAGTTAACAAAGATGTTTATTGAAGATTTAAAGAAAAGACCTATTGCTAATATAACTAATATTTCAAGTATGGGAGGCTTTTTCCCTTTCCCAGGACAAACTGTATATGGAGCTTCTAAAGCAGCATTAAAATTATTTACTGAAGGTTTATATGCTGAATCTTTAGACACTAATTTAAAAGTAATGGTAGTGTTTCCTGGTGCTATTGCTACTGATATTGCTAAAAATTCAAATGTTCAAATGAATACAAGTGCTAGTGATAGTAAAATGAAAATGACATCTGCACCAGATGCATCTAGTCAAATCATTAAAGGTATTGAAAAAGATACATTTAAATTATATGTTGGAAAAGATGCTAAGTTTATGAATATGCTATATAAATTTAATGATAAAAAAGCAATTGCGTATATAAATAAAATGATGAAGAAAATGCATTAAAAAACTGAGATTATCTCAGTTTTTTATTTTATCAATATTTTTAAAATTTAATTTTGAAATATATTTTAATTTATCTATACCATATTTTTTAACAATTTCTTTTCCAACTTCATCAACTTTTGTGCTTGCCCCTTTAGGTATTTCTATATTTAATTCTTTTGATAATTTATTCATCTCCTTTAAAAATAAATATCTACTAATTATGGAAGAACATGCTACAGATAAACATTTATCCTCAGCTTTAGTAGTAAATGTAATATTTCTAACTACATTACTAACATCTTTTAAATAATTAAAATATACATATTTTTTAGCAAATTCATCAATAACAATCATATCGTAATTGTATTTATCTTTATTTAATAATTGATATAATACTTTGTTATGTAATATAGCTTTAATTTTATTCATATTATTTTTTTCACTATAATTATTATTGTAGTCTTCATTATTAAGTATAATTGAAACATGAGGAATTCTTTTTATTATTGAAGGCGCAATATTAATTATTTTTTCATCAGTTATCTTTTTAGAGTCTCTTACTCCTAGACTCTCTAAAAAAGAAATATCTTTTCTTGATACATAAGAAGCAGTAACAATTATAGGACCAAAGAAATCACCAGTTCCAACTTCATCAGATCCTATTGAATTTATAAAATAATAATCAGTAGTATCTTCTTTTTTATCTTTATCTTTCTTTTCTTTTTCTTCTGGAAGCTTTCCATTTAAAGCAAGTTCTCTTTCTCTCCATATGGAAGCATCAATATCTGCACTTATACCTTGAAATACTACTTTATTTGATTCATAAAAAGTTACTACAGTATCTTCTTCATCAGCTTGAAAAAGAGCATATTGAGGAGTTTTTTCTCTTTTTTTATCTTGAAAATACTCTATCATTTCTTCTTTAGTGTTATCAGATACTTTAAAACTAAAAGTTTTTGGTTTTTCTTTTTCCATAATACACATCCCAAAATAATTTTATCACAAAAAGATATTATTTTATAGTATAATGATAATAGAGGTAGATTATGAATTTAGTAGATGTTCTTATAATTTTGGGTATTGGATTAGGAGCTGTAATAGGTTTTAAAAGAGGATTTATAAAATCTATAGTAATATTTATAGGTACTATATTAGTGTTTTATTTAGCTTTTAAATTTAAATCACCCTTAGCAGCTTTTCTTTATACTAATTTTCCTTTCTTTGATTTAGGAGGTTTATCATCTCTTAATCTATTATTATATGAAGGAATATCTTTTATTGTGCTCTTAATATTATTATTTATATTATTGAAAGTATTAGTAACTGTTTCTGGAATAATAGAAAAAATATTAAAAATGACAGTTATTCTTGCTATTCCATCTAAAATTTTAGGATTAGTAGTTGGAGCATTACAATCATATGTTATAATGTATATTGTTTTGTTAATTCTTTGTTTTCCAATATTTAATATTAAGATGGTAAATGAATCAAAAGGAAAAGAAATAATGTTTAGTTATACTCCATTGTTCTCTAAAATAACAGATAATACAATGAGTACATTTGATAAAATATTTGATATAACAAGCGAAGATATTACTACACCTATAGATAAAGAAAATGCAGACAAACAAATATTAGAAATAATTAAAGAAAGTGGAATAGTAACAAAAGATAATATAGTAGAATTAATAAAAGATGGAAAGTTAATACCAAAGGAGGAATAAAATGGTAAAACACATTACAGGAAAAGAATTTGATAATGAAATTAAAGAAGGAATAGTATTGGTGGATTTTTATGCTGATTGGTGTGGACCTTGCAAAATGTTAGCGCCTATATTAGAAACATTAGCTAGTAAACATCCAAAAGTTAAAGTATTAAAAGTTAATGTAGATGAAGAACAAGAATTAGCTATGAAATATAGTATTATGGCTATACCTACATTAATGGTTTATAAAAACGGAAAACAAGCAGATGTAAGACAAGGATTTGCAAGTTTAGATTTGCTTGAAGAAATGATAGAGGAATAGAAGAAATTCTATTTTTTTAAATATGAAGATAGCAAATAAATGGAAAGATTTTGAATTATTAGATTTAGATAATGGATATAAACAAGAAAGATGGAAAGATTATATTTTAGTTAGACCTGATCCTCAAGTAATATGGAATGATAACAAACAATTTGAATATGATGCATATTATCATAGAAGTAGTACAGGTGGTGGATATTGGGAAAATAAAAACAATCTATCTAATTGGGAAATATCTTATAAAGAATTAATTTTTAATGTTAAGTTAATGAGTTTTAAGCATACAGGAGTATTCCCTGAACAGTCTATAAATTGGGATTATATGATAGATAAAATTAAAAAAGAAAAAAGAGAAATAAAAGTTTTAAATTTATTTGCGTATACAGGTGGCGCTACTTTAGCGTGTCTTTATGCTGGAGCTTCAGTAGTACATGTTGATTCATCAAAAGGTATGGTAGAGTGGGCTAAAGAAAACGTTAAATCTTCTAAATTAGATGATAAACCAGTAAGATTTATTGTGGATGATGTAATTAAATTTACTGAAAGAGAAATAAGAAGAGGAAACAAATATGATGCAATAATAATGGATCCTCCATCTTATGGTAGAGGATCTAATGGAGAAATATGGGATATAGAAAAAGATCTATATACATTACTAAATATTTGTAAAAATTTATTAAGTGATGATCCATTATTTGTAATAATTAATTCTTATACTACTGGATTATCTCCAAAAGTATTAGAAAATATACTTACAAAAACTATAAATAATAAAGGAACAATATCTTCAGATGAAATAGGTTTAGAATCTAAAGATGGTTTAATATTACCTTGTGGAATATATGGAAGATGGGAAAAAGATGAATAATTTAAATATTTTATATGAAGATAATCATATAATAGTAATTATTAAAGAACCTAATGTATTAGTGCAATCAGATGATACTAAAGATATAGATTTAATTACTATTATTAAATCTTATTTAAAAGATAAATATAATAAACCAGGTAATGTTTATTTGGGTTTAGTTCATAGATTAGATAGACCAGTGGGTGGGGTAATGATTTTTGCAAAAACATCAAAAGCAGCAAGTAGATTAAGTGAAGACTTTAGATCTAATAAAGTGAAAAAAACTTATGTTGCGCTAGTTCATGGAAATACAAAAGATACTGATACTTTAATCAATTACTTAGTAAAAGATGAAGATACTAATACATCAAGTAATACAACCAAAGAATTGGGTAAAGAAGCAATATTAGAGTATAAAAAATTAAATTATAAAAACAATATGTCTTTATTAGAAATTAATTTAAAAACTGGAAGACATCATCAAATAAGAGTTCAATTATCAAATATTAATCATCCAATATATGGAGATCAAAGATATGGAATAGATAAAATTGGTATACAAATTCATCTTCATGCATCAAGTATTGAATTTATTCACCCTGTTAAAAAAGAATTAATGAAATTTTATAATTATCCATCATGGTATAATGAATATATAAAATAATGTATTTTTAATATTGACTACATTCTTTTAATTTAGTATACTTAAAGAGCATTATTTAAATGGTTCTATGGTGTAGTTGGTTAACACGTCTGCCTGTCACGCAGGAGATCGCGGGTTCGAGTCCCGTTGGAACCGCCAAAGTGGCTCTATAGCTCAGTTGGTAGAGCACAGGACTGAAAATCCTGGTGTCGTTGGTTCAATTCCAACTGGAGCCACCATGAAAATAAAAAAACTAACTTAGGTTAGTTTTTATTTATATAGAATTCTTGAAAAAATAGTTATAATATGTTAATATTATCAAGTGTTAATGCGCCCATAGCTCAATTGGATAGAGCGTTTGGCTACGGACCAAGAGGTTGTGGGTTCAACTCCTACTGGGCGCGCCATTTTAAGTTATTGAAAGGATATTGTTATGAAAAAAAACATATTTAAAGTATTCATATTATTTATATTATTTATATTTCCTTTTATAGTATATTCAAAAGAAAAAGTAAATGTTTATTTATTTGGAACTGATACATGTCCTCATTGTGCAGATGCTAAAGAATATTTTGGGGATTTAAAAGAAACTCATGAAGAATATTTTAATTTTATA
>JAAYGD010000013.1 GCA_012727915.1 Mycoplasmatota bacterium
ACAAATAAATCAAGGTGTATCTATCGCGAGAAATAATGGAATTAAACAAAGCAAGGGAGAATACATTGTTTTTGTAGATTCAGATGATGAGATATTTGATAATTTCTTTATTAATTTGGAAAAAGTAATTTGTAATAACTCATATGATGTGATAAAAACAAAAGTAAAATGTATAGAAAACAAAAAATATGATAATAGATTTGAAGTTCCAATATTCACAACAAAGACAGGCATAAAAGCATTGTGTGAATTTTGCAATTCAAATAAAATATTTGCAACTTCGTGGTCATATATATTTAAAAGAGATTTCATTGTTAAAGAAAAAATGTTTTTTAAAAAAAATACTACTCACGAAGATTACTTATTAATACCCATGATTTTATCTAAGGCACATTCTGTTATATCAACCGATTGGTATGGCTATAAATATATTAAAAGAAAAAATAGTATGAGTACTTCGTCTGATAATGTAAATGAAACAATTAGAATAAATGATTTTATCAATAATACATATGAATTAATAAAATATTTTAAAAAAAATCCTGATGATAATTCAAAAAAGATTTGTTATTATTTTTATAACCGAATGACAATAAAAATCACTCACGTTAATTCAAATGTAAAACTTAATATGAATTTATTAGCATTAGATAAAATAGAAAAAATAATCAATAATTTATTTAATATAATTGATATTAATGATTTACCAAACGAATATGCTGAAACAATAAAAAAAGTGTTAAATGATTCTAAAACAATTTTTAAAAAAGATTTAATAAGCGTGATTTTAGGTGGATCTTGTGGAAAAAACAATCCTGTTGTTGGATGGTCTGATATAGATTTGTATATTATACTTAAATCATATGAATCGCATAAAGTTAAATTATTCAGTAGCATAATCGAAAAATATAATATTCATATTGGCGTAACGTTTTATTCATTAACAGAAATCGAAAATAATATTATTGATAATAAAACAAAAATTATGATTTATGAAAAACAAAAGTTTAGAGTTAATCCTACATTATATGGCTATTGTCCTTTTAGAAAAATTAACTATACCAAAATAGTATTAAATGATAAAAATAATTTACCTAATGTGTTGCACGAATTTAGGAGAATGTACATAAAATTACTAAGTAGCAAAAACTCTGTTGATAAAAAATATATTAAAAAACTTTTATTATTAATCAAATGTTACTTTAATATTAAAGGCGTATTCTTATATGGTTATGAGAATGTTATATTGGAGTTTTTAAAAGTATATAATATAAAAGAAATAAATTAGAAAAAAACATATTTTTTTGATATAATTAGAACACTAAATGACACCCAAAGTTCTAAAAAAAAAGTAATTGATTTTAGTAGTAGGGTTTTGGATTTTATTATTAAAGAAATGGAGGAATTTTAAAAATGGAAAAAAGAGTTAGTTCGAGAGGAATTATTATTGAAGATGACAATGTTTATGCAATGTTTAGAAGAAGAATTAAGGATGATGGCATAATAAAGGAATATTACGTTATTCCAGGTGGAGGTATCAACGAAAATGAAACACTAGAAGAAAATGTAATCAGAGAAATGAAAGAAGAATTTTCAGTTGATGTGAAAATAAAAGGATATTTAGGAAAAGATGAAAGTGATGAAACTATAGCACATTTCTTTAGTTGTTCTATTATAAATGGCACACCAAAATTAGGGGGAGAGGAATTGGAAAGATGTACCGAACAGAATTATTACGAAATTAGAAAAGTTGCAATTGAGGATTTAGATAAAGTAGATATATTATCAACAGATATGATTATGAAAGCATTTAAAGAAGAATATATCGAACAATAAAATTTAGGGGGTTTTGGAATTGAATAAAGAAGAATTAGAAAAATTATTTTTAGAACAAGTTAAAAAACGAATTAGTGAAGAAAGAAAAGAACAAATTGATTGGTTAGAGAGAATACCATGGGAATATAAAGGAAGATATGCCGAAGTTAAATGGGGTGATGAAGATTTAGTCGAAAATTTATCTGGTATGTGTATAACTCGAATTAAAAAACTGGAAAATCTAGAAAACAATCCATATTTTGGTAGTTTTTCGTTTGCTTTAAACGGAGAAAATAATCAAACATTTAGATTAGGAAAAACTGTATAAATCACATTAAAGAGTTAATACAGGTTATAAACTTTGAAATAGCCATTTTTTCATTAACTTCTTTGATATAAATATATTCTTCATTGTCATACACATAACCAACTAGGAATGGTTTGGTATTAGATACAATAACTTTATGAGGATTAATTACTCCTAAATTGGTATTACTTAATTTAATAATACTACCATTTAAATATTCTATATTAATTTTTGATGTATTAATATACTTATTTAACTTACTTTTTAAAACACTAGGAAATTCTAATTGTTCTATGGTTGTTTTCATAAACAAATCAATCCTCCTTTCCAAAATATGAAAAAACCCACAATATCAAGTATTATGAGTTTCTATGTAATAACTTACAAAGTGTGCAAGTTTTAATAACTATGGAGCAGATGATGGGAATCGAACCCACGTAATCAGCTTGGAAGGCTGAAATTCTACCATTGAACTACATCTGCAGGCACTTATAATTATAACAATTTTTTTATATATGTCAATAATTATAAGGTAATTAATGTTATTATTTTATTAATTTGTTTTAATAACAAGATGTTGATTTTGGAATGCTGCATTGTTTTTTGGGTCTACAATTTGACCATGTTCTAATAAATCTTGCCATTTTGTAATTATGGAAAAAGAACTATTTTTATATTTTTCTAATTCTTTCGGAAGTATGTTTCCATCTAAAGGCCTAATTCTAATAACTGGCCCACTTCCTCCACCATATGAACCACTTATTGATTCTATAGTGTAAGCATAACCATTTTGCGTTCCCAAATACATTCCAGTATGGCCCCTTCCATTGGTGCCTACATATGATACAGGATCTCCAGCGTTGTATTTTTGAGTTATTGAACTACTATCACTATAATTATCATTATAATCAGCTTTTCTTGGATTTCTATTAATTACTTTGCCTTCTGCTACGTTACCACTATTAGTTTGTGTCCATAAAGCATAATTTGTGCAATCTAATCCTTGCCCCGATTTATCCCAATTAGAATTAATTCCTACATATCTGAAGTTTCCTAATCCATCAGTTGTTGTAGATCCTTTTGCAGCTGGTCTAAAACCGGTTTTTAATTGCCAAAACAATGTAACTTGAGGTGCTTTATCAGTTCCCCAAATACCAGTATCTTTCATTTTTGTTTGAAGCTCGTTTAAACTTATTGCCGCTTCTTGAAGATAAGCACTATCTCTTTTTGTAGTATTAGGACTCGAATTAAAATTAATCATCATTTCAGTAAAATTAAAACTCATTAAAGGATTTTCACCTTTTAATGTAGCTTGAATTGTATAATCAGCTAATTGTGAATTAAACTCTGAAAAAGAAATAACGTTTGTGTCAATGACTCCAGTAGTATTTATATTTGTTGTCTCATTTAGAATATTAGAATTATCTTGAATAATGGTTGTTTCTTCAACTATATTATTATTTGTTTGATTAGAAGTTGTTGAGCTATCAATAATACCTTGACTTGTTGCTTCTTTATAATTATTATAAGCGATATTAAAATTAACAATTATATTTTCTAATGTTTTTAAAATATCATTATATTCTTTTTTTATATCCTCTATATTTTTTAAAGTTTCATTTGATTTTTTTCCATCCCAATTTTTATCTATAGTTTCTAAATCAGTATTAATAGCGTTAAATTTTTCAAAGATTTTCTCTTTGATTTTTATTAATTCTTCTTCAGTTTTAATCATATTACTAAAAGTAACATTAGTATTATTCATATAAACCTCTTTATTATGAAATTATATCACTTATTGTTTACTTTTTCAAAGGTTTTGAGTATACTTTTATATGGTTAGGAAGTGATACTATGATTAGTACTAAAGATTTAACACTTAGATTTGGTGGAAGAATATTATTTGAAAATGTAAATATTAAATTTACTGAGGGAAATTGTTATGGATTGATAGGTGCAAACGGAAGTGGTAAATCTACTTTTTTAAAAGTGCTTTCAAACGAAATAGAACCTACCAAAGGTGAAGTAATAGTTGGGAATAAAGAAAGATTGTCAACTTTAAAACAAGATCAAAATTTATATTCTAAAGAAAAAGTAATAGATGTTGTTATTATGGGTAATAAAAGATTATATGACATTATAAATGAAAAGGATAAACTATACTCTAAAACAGAATTTACTGATGAAGATGGAATTAAACTAGGTAATCTTGAAGCTGAATTTGCGGAAATGAATGGATGGCAAGCAGAGAGTGATGCTGCAATATTATTAAATGGTTTAGGGGTACCAACTGAATTATATGAAAAGAAAATGGAAGAAATAGATAATTCAAATAAAATTAAAGTTCTTCTTGCACAAGCTTTGTTTGGGGAGCCAGATGTTCTCTTATTAGATGAACCCACTAATGGTTTAGATATAGACGCTAAATTATGGTTAGAAGAGTTTTTAATAGAGTTTAGCAATACTTTAATAGTAGTATCTCATGATAGACATTTTTTAAATAAAGTGTGTACACATATTGTGGATATAGATTATGAAAAGTTAACGTTATATGTTGGTAATTATGACTTTTGGAGACAATCAAGCGAATTGATGCAAAAGCAAATGAAGGATTCTAATGTAAAAAAAGAAAAACAAATTAAAGAACTTCAAGATTTTATTGCGAGATTTTCTGCTAATGCATCGAAATCAAAACAAGCAACTTCTAGAAAGAAAACATTGGAAAAAATTATATTAGATGAAATTAAACCTTCAAGTAGAAGATATCCTTATATTAATTTTAAAATTGATAAACCTTTAGGAAAAGATGTATTAACAACTAAAAATTTATGTGTATCTGTAGAAGGAAAAAGAGTATTAAATAATTTGAATTTGTCTTTAAATAATACAGATAAGATAGCTTTTATAGGAAGCAATGAATTGGCAATTACAACTTTATTTAAAGCATTATCTGGAGAAATTGAAATAGATAGTGGAGAAATAGTTTGGGGATCAAGTGTTATTAAATCTTATTTTCCAAAAAATAATGATTCGTATTTTAATGTTGATAAAAATATAATTCAATGGTTACAAGAATATTCTACAGAAAAAGATGAACAATATGTAAGAGGATTTCTAGGAAGAATGTTATTTACTGGAGAAGAATCTTTGAAGAAAGTTAAAGTGTTAAGCGGTGGAGAAAAAGTAAGATGTATGTTGTCTAAAATGATGTTAAGCTTTGCGAATGTATTAATATTAGATGAACCTACTAATCATTTGGATATAGAAACAATTACATCTTTAAATGAAGGAATGTTAGATTTTAAAGGTGCCATTTTATTTAAAACACATGATCATGAATTGATAGAAACAGTTGCTAATAGAATAATAGAATTTAAAGAAGATGGTAAATATATTGATAAGATGTTGAAATATAGTGAATACATAGAAAAAGTGAACGATTAAGTTCACTTTTAATTATTTTCAATAGTGTATTTTGATAATGTTTCAAAAGTATTATTTATATATTCTTTTGGAACAAAGGTTATAACACCTCTAGTAACCAAATCTGTAGTAACTATTTGTCCACTATTAATTTTAACATATATAAACATTTTATTATCTTCTTTATATAAAGCACTAAAGTCTACTACTCCAGAACTAGTCATATTAGCATAAGATACAACCGCAAAGTTATTATCTAATATATTATCAATGTTCTTATTATTAGGAATTGTAATGTTTCTAGAGGATATAAATTCATTAAATTCTGTTTTACTTGTTAATACTTTTGTTTTAAATTTATTTTTATAACTTACTTCTTCATCATAATAAGAAGATTTATATAAAATTATTTCTAATTTATTAATTGAATCATCATTATTATCATTTAATTTTATAGAATTATTTCTAATCTTCTTAATAGATAAACCATCTGCTTGAACGGGATAACTCTCTCTTAACACGCCAGTAGTCTTTATTTTAACAATATCATTTAAAGATATATTTTGAATATCAATGTTTTTAAAATATACAGTGTAGGGTTCGTTATTTGCTTCTAATAGTATACTGGATATAATTTCATTACTTTTATTATAAGTAATATCTATTACTCTTCCTTCAATATAAGTACCTTGAATCTTAATAATAATCAATATAATACTAATTATAAATAGAGAAATTCCTAAAATAATATTTTTTTTCATAAAAATCACCTGTATACATTTTAACATATATATTAAAATGATTGAATTAATTTTAATTATTTATTATAATGTATGTATATTTGAATGTTGACAAAGAGTAGTAGTAATTATTAAATCTGTAGAGAATTAGTGTTTGGTGAAAACTAATGATGTATAATTATGAACTCGCTTTGGAATTCAATCGTTTATTACGTTACAATAAATAAGTGCATAGAAATACTATGAACTAAGGTGGTACCGCGATTAATCGTCCTTAGATTTGTAGTGTTTTTTTATAGGAGGAAGTATGTATAATTTTACTAAAATTGAAAAAAAATGGCAAAAAAGATGGGAAGAGAATAAAACATTTAGTGTTAATGAAGATCTAAATAAAAAGAAATTTTATGCTTTAGTAGAGTTCCCATACCCAAGTGGTCATGGATTACATGTTGGACATGTTAAAGCATATACTGGATTAGAGGTTTTATCTAGAAAGAGAAGAATGGAAGGATATAATGTATTATTTCCTATTGGTTTTGATGCTTTTGGATTACCTACTGAAAACTATGCAATAAAAAATAAACTTCATCCTAGAATGGTTGCCGAAAATAATATTGCTATGTTTTTATCTCAAATCAAAAGGATTGGATATTCATTTGATTATGAAAGATTATTTAGTACAACTGATGAATCTTATTATAAGTGGACTCAATGGATATTTTTAAAGCTATATGAAAAAGGGTTAGCATTTAGAAGTAAAACGTTAGTTAATTATTGTCCAAGTTGTAAGGTTGTTCTATCTAATGAGGATAGTCAAAATGGAAAGTGTGATATATGTCACAATCAAGTTATTCAAAAAGAAAAAGAAGTATGGTATTTGAGAATAACTGAATATGCAGAAAAGTTATTAGAAGGATTAAATGATTTAGAATGTTCATCTAGTATAAAATTACAACAAGAAAATTGGATTGGTAAAAGTGTTGGTGCTTTTGTTGATTTTAAGGTGGAGAATGATAAATTAAAAGTATATACAACAAGACCAGATACATTATTTGGAGTTACATTTATGGTTATAGCGCCAGAACACGATATAATAGAAAAATATAAAGATAAAATATCAAATATAGAAGAAATATATAAATATAAAGATATTACAAAAAAGAAAACAGAGTTTGAAAGAATTAATTTAACTAAAGAAAAGACTGGAATTAAAATAGAAGGAATAAGCGCAATAAATCCTATTAATAATAAAGAAATTCCTATTTATGTTGCGGATTATGTAATGATGGGATATGGAACTGGCGCAATAATGGCTGTACCAGCTCACGATACAAGAGATTATGAATTTGCTAAGAAGTTTAATATAGAAATAATAAAAGTAATAGAAAGTGAAACTGATGAAATATTTGATGGTGATGGAAAGCATATCAACTCTGATTTTATAAATGATCTAAATAATGAAGAAGCAATAAATAAAATGATAGACTATTTAGAAAAAAATAAAATCGGAGAAAAAGGAATTCAATATAAGATTAAAGATTGGGCATTTAATAGACAAAGATATTGGGGAGAACCAATACCTATAGTTCATTGTGATAGTTGTGGTCATGTACCAGTACCTTATGAAGATTTACCAATAAAATTACCTGAAGTTGAAAATTATGAACCTGGTAAAAATGGAGAAAGTCCATTAGCGAGTATTTCTTCTTTTGTAAATTGTAAGTGTCCTAAATGTGGAAAGGACGCAAAAAGAGAAACTGACACAATGCCACAATGGGCTGGATCTTCTTGGTATTATTTAAGATATACTGATCCTAGAAATGATAAAGAATTAGCGAGTAAAGATAAATTAAATTATTGGCTACCCGTTGATTGTTATAATGGTGGCATGGAACATGTTACAAGACATTTAATTTATTCAAGGTTTTGGCATAGATTTTTATATGATAATGGTTTAGTGCCTTATAAAGAACCTTATTTAAAAAGAACTAATCAAGGATTAATATTGGGACCAGATGGCGAAAAGATGAGCAAATCTAAAGGTAATGTAGTAGATCCTATGGATATTGTTGAAGGATTCGGAGCTGATACATTAAGGTTATTTATATTATTTTTAGGTGAATATGGTATGGATTCAGTTTGGAATGATGAATCAATAAAAGGTATAAGTAGATTTTTAGATAAAATATATAATATGAAGGATAAGATTATTAATAGTGAAGAATATACAAAATCATTAGAAAATAAAATAAATAAAACTATTAAAAAAGTTACTTTTGATATAGAAGACGCTAAATATAATACTGCAATATCTGAATTGATGATATTATCAAATGAGTATTCTAAATTAGATAATATCACTTCAAAAGATTACATTACTTTAATTAAATTATTAAATCCTTTTGCGCCTCATTTGACTGAAGAAGTAAATGAAATGTTAGGATATAAAGAAATCGCTTATTCTAACTGGCCAGAATACGATGAATCAAAAATGATAGATGATACTTATGAAATGATCATTCAAATAAATGGAAAAATTAGAGGAAAAGAAACTATTTCAACTAATACTTCTAAGGAAGAAATGGAAAGAATTGCAAAAGAAAATGTTAATGTAAAAAAATATTTAGAAGATTCTATTATTCAAAAAGTAATAGTAATACAAAATAAAATAGTTAATATTGTAATAAAATATAAATAAATGATATAATCTATATAATAGTAGGAGGAAATTATGCAATATAAAAATTATAATATAGATTTGTATTGTTCAGCATTAAATGAAGACATCGGAAAAATAAATGTATTATATAATAATTTAGAATC
>JAAYGD010000014.1 GCA_012727915.1 Mycoplasmatota bacterium
GTAGCGTGGTCAGTGTATGTTAACGATACAGAAATGGGGTCAATAAGTGAAACTGGTTTATTTACCGCAACGACCCCAGGAACTGCAACAATTATTGCAAAAGCATTAGATGGCTCATTAAAAGATGATACTTTTGATATAACAATAAATCCTTAACAGCAATTATTATTATTTTATAAACAATATCGATTATTCGATATTGTTTTTTTATCTTTATTAAAATATATATTATGATATAATTTTTATATGCCGTCTTAGTTCAGTGGTAGAACGGTTGCATGGTAAGCAACAAACACAAGTTCGATTCTTGTAGGTGGCACCATTATATTAAATAAAAATATATTATTATATTTTAAAAAAAATTGTTTTGTGATATAATTTTATCATTGGAGGATATATGAAAAAAATTATTTTATTTATATTGTTTGTTTTAATTTTTTCTGGTTGCGGAAATGATAAAGTAACAGAAGTATATAATGGTGCTGTTACAGATTATTCAAAAAGTTATTTAGATAAAGGTTATATTGTTAACGTATATAAAGAGATACAAAAAGAGGAAGAAGATTCTGAAAAAGGTTATGTAAGAATAAGATATAATGTTATTACTGATTATTTTTCTAATAAAGAATTTGATCCTAATGCGGGTTATAATATTAAGAAGAAAGTTGTTAGTAATGTTAGAGTAATTAGTCAACCAAAAAAAGGTATTGCTAATGAGTTGTTTGGAAATTCAACTTTGGAAGATATTGGTGATGAATTACTTGGAACAAATAATAAGTTTGAAATAGAATATGATAAACCTCATTCTACAGGCGTGCAATCTTCAATAAGTGTTGTTGTTAATAATATTGCGCTTTTTGATGCATCTAAATATGGAATTGGAGATCCAATATCTTTAGAAACTTTGTATGATGATTTAGGGATTACTATAGAGGATGTTACACTTACTTTGGGATTTAGAGTAGAGTTAATTACAGTTGATAATAAAACATTGTATAAAGATTATGAAATAGTATTACCACCAAATGATTTTGATTTTGTTAATGAATTTCATATTGATTTAACTACTGATGATGTTAGTAAAATGGAACCATTTTTGGAAAAATAATTTTATATGGGGAGTTTTAAGGTTATGGAGTTAAAATATGGGGATGTTTATGGTTTTAATATTGATGAAGAAATAATAAAAATAGAGAATACTAAAGAAAAGATTGGAATAAAAGTTATACCAGATAATAAAGCACAGTTGTTTTTGATGGGGATATTATTTGCGGCTAATAAAAGAATAAAATTATTAAATAAAAAAGATTTAGATATGTCTGGTAAAAAAACATTTAATATTATGTTTTCAATTTGGGAAAATGTATACAACACTAATTTTCCAAACAGAAAAAAAACAAATGTAGTTCATTGGTTTGATGAAATTTTGTTAAATGAGAAAAAAAATAAGACCGTATTTAAACCTATTTTAAATAATGAAATTGATAAAAAATTATTTTTAATATGTCCTGTTAAGGATGCAAATAAAGAACAATTAGAAAAAATGAGAAAATATTTAAAACAAAAAAGAGATGAAGGATATTTAACTCATTTTCCTCATGATGATACTAATCAAGTTGATTCTTTGGGTGGATATAACATATGTAAAGAAAATGGAAATGCAATTGGATCATCATCTGAAGTTCATATTTATTATGAACCAAGTAGTAGGGGTTCTGCATTTGATTTGGGAATGGCATATTATATGAAAAAATCTCTTCATATAATAAATGAAAGAGAGTTTGTATATAATATGAGTGATTATATAGATAAAAAAATATATGAAATGTCTAAACCAAAAACATTAATAAAATAAAGCAACATTTAATATGTTGCTTTTTATATATATTCTTTTAAATAATGTATAACTGGTTGAATTGAGATAAAACCCTCTTTATTGCTTAATACTTGTCTAATATTTCCTTGTATATACCAACTAATGCAGGTTTTACTATTGTCATTTAAATCATAATAGAAATCAACATCAGTCATAGTTAAAGTATCGATTTCTTTTACCCAATCTTCTTTATACTTTACTGAATAATTATAATTTATTTCATCTATTTCTTTAATAGTTAATTCTACTATTTCATCATATTCTTCTAGTGTTATTAGTCTTATTTTATATCCATATATTTCTTTTGTTTTATCTTTTCCTATTTTATTTAAATATTCTCCTTCAAAATACTTTTTTTCAGTTAAATATATATATTTTTTAAAACAATTATTAATTTTCCTTGTATAATTTGTATTTATTAAAGTAACATAATCTTCATTTATAGATGAGTTTTTAATAACTCTCCATTCTTCATCATTAATTATAATAATATCTCCAATAAAGTATTCTTTATATGTAATGGGTTCTTTTATTTCTTTTTGTATATAAATTTCATCTTTGGGTTCTGTATTTCTTTTTATTAGAAGATAAATATTTAGTGTAATAAGAAATAACAATAAAATGATTCCTATTAGTTTTTTCAAATTTATCACCTATTATTATTATAACATAATTATATAATTGAAATTAATATAAAAAAAACACTAACTGAACTAGTGTTTATTTATTTCCTTTTTTAATTTTCTTAGCTTCTCTTGCGCTCATTACTACTTTTTTTCCATCGATAGTTACTTTTTGCATATTTAAACTTTGTTTCTTTTTAGTAGCGTTTAAAGCATGAGAGCGATTGTTACCAAATAAAGGTTTTCTATTTGTACTAGTATTTGCCATATTTCCTCCTAAAATCACTTAATAAATGTTATCATAATATTGAAGTTTAGTCAATTGAAATAAAGAATATTATAGTGTAAAATTAATATGAGAAGGTGATAGAATGAATTATATTCCTTTATATGTAAAAACTAGTTATTCTATGTTATCTTCTTTATGTGATATAAAAAAGCTTGTTAGATGCGCTAAAGAAATAGATATTAAGGCATTAGCTATTACTGATAATAATATGTATGGGACATTGGAGTTTTATAAAGAATGTAAAAAAAATAATATTAAACCTATAATAGGATTAGAATTAAAGATTAATGAAGAGATTTTGTTGTTATATGCTAAAAACTATAAGGGATATCAAAATTTAACTAATTTAACTTATATTAATCAAGATAGAGATTTAAATTATGAAGATTTAAAAAAATATAATGCAAATTTAATTTGTATAGTTTTAAATATAGATTTATATAAAGATTTAACTAGTATATATATTAATTTATATCTAGGATATAGTAATGATTATATAGAAAAAAGTTTAATAACTAATAATTTAGTATATATAAATAAAGTACTTTGTTTAAAGAAAGAAGATATTAAGTATTTAAAATATCTATATTTAATTAAAGAAGGAAAAAAGATAGATAGTATAGATGAATATAATGTTGATGATAACTGTTATTTGGAATATTCTATAAAAAGTGATTTTGAAATTGAAAATGAAATAATAAAAATGTGTAATATTGATTTTAATTATAATCCCGATTTATTTCCTATTTATTCAAAGGATATTAATTCAAAAGATTATTTAATGGAATTATCTAAAAAAGGATTGATAAAGAGATTCGGTTCTAAGGTTAAAAAGAGCTATTATGATAGATTATTATATGAATTAGATATTATTAATAAGATGAAATTTAATGATTGTTTTTTAGTGGCTTATGACTATGTAAAGTATGCTAGAAAAAATAAAATATTAATTGGTCCAGGTAGAGGAAGTGCCGCTTGTTCTTTGGTTTCATATTGTTTAGGTATTACTGAAGTTGATCCTTTAAAATATGATTTATTATTTGAAAGATTTTTAAATGTTGAAAGAATTAGTATGCCTGATATAGATATAGACTTTGAGTCAAATAATAGAGAAAAAGTAATAGATTATGTAATTAATAAATATTCAAATGTGAGAGCAGTTCCTATAATAACTTTTTCTTCGTTATCTGGAAGACAAGTTATAAGAGATGTAGGAAAAATATTAAATATTGATATAAAGAAGATAGATAGAATAAGTAAAATAATTGGTTATAATTCTTTAAATGAAGCTTATTTAAAAAATAAAGATTTAAAAAGTTATATAGAAAGTAATAATCTTGACAGTTTAATGGATATTAGTTTAAACTTAGATGGTTTAAAAAGACAAATATCATTGCATGCAGCAGGAATTATAATATCTAATTTAAATTTATATGATTATATACCTTTACAAAAATATAATGAAATATATATAAGTGGTTTTTCTATGGAGCATTTAGAAGAATTAGGACTATTAAAATTGGATTTATTAGGTTTAAAAGATTTAACATTGATAGAAAAGGTATTGGGAAAAATAAATATTGATTATAACAATATTCCTTTAGATGATGAGAAAACATATAATTTATTTAAGAATGGATATACAGATGGTATATTTCAATTTGAATCTGATGGAATGAAAAACTTTTTAAAAAAATTAAAACCAGATTCTTTTGATGATATTATAGCTGCTATTGCGTTATTTAGACCGGGTCCTTCATCTAATATTGATGATTATATAAAAAGAAAATATAGGAAAGAAAAATTTGATTATATTCATGAAGACTTGGAAGAAATATTATCAAGTACTTATGGAATAATAATATATCAAGAACAAATAATGAAGATAGCAAATAAGATTGCTAATTATTCTTTAGGTGAAGCTGATGTATTAAGAAGGGCAATAAGTAAAAAGAAAAAAGAAGTATTAATGGATGAAGAAAGTAAATTTATAAATAGATCTATTGAAAATGGATATTCTGAAGATTTAGCAAAAGAAATATATCAATTTATATTAAAGTTTGCAAATTATGGGTTTAATAAAGCACACTCGGTAGGGTATTCAATACTTGCGTATAGAATGGCATATTTAAAAGCCAATTATACTAAGGAGTTCCTGGCCGAATTGTTGACTAATGTGATAGGTCAAGAAAATAAAACTAAGAAATATATTGAAGAATGTAAAAAAATGAATATTAATATATTAAAGCCTTGTATAAATGAAAGTTTAGGAGAGTATAAAGCAGAACTTGATGGAATAAGATATTCTTTATCTGCTATTAAAAATATTGGATCATCATTATCAAAAGAAATATTAAATGAAAGAGCTAAAGGGGAATATAAAGATATATTTGATTTTGTTTCTAGAACATATAAGTTTTTTAATAGAAAAATGTTGGAAAGTTTAATTGATTCTAATTCATTTGACCTATTTGGATATAATCATAAAACTATGATAAATAATCTGGATCTATTAATTACATATGGTGAATTAAATAATGGATTGGGTAATTCATCTGTAGAAAAACCTTTAATAGAAGTATATGATGAGTATACCAAAGAAGAATTATCTAAAAGGGAAATAGATGTATTTGGTTTTTATTTATCTAATCATCCAGTTATTAGTTATAAGTTAAATTATGAAAACATAATAAATTCTATAGATATTAGTAATTATTTTAATAAAGAAATTAATATGATTTTGATGATTGATAATATTAAAGAAATAAATACCAAAAATGGTAAACAAATGGCTTTTGTAAAGGGTAGTGATGAGTTTGGAAGTGTTGATTTAGTGCTGTTTCCTAAGGTATATGAAAACAATAAAATTGAAATTGGAAATATATTTTTAATTAAAGGTAATGTTGAAAAGAATATGTCTAAATATCAAATTGTAGTATCTAATTTGAAAAAAAATTAAAAAAATGATATAATTTCAAAATACATGAGAGGTTATTATGAATAAGAAACAAAAATTTATTAGTGTAATATTAACTTTATTTTTTTCAATGTTTGCATTAATTCCCTCATTTGAAAAAAACATATCAGCAAAAGAATTTCCCAAGAAATTATACAATGTTTATTTGGATGGGAATCATATAGGAACTATAAATTCAAAAGATAGATTATATAAATATATTGATGATGATCAAATAGATTTAAAAGAAAAATATGATATTGAGGAAGTGTATTTACCACAAAATCTTTATATTGAAGATTATATTGGGTTTGAATCAAATCTAATTGATGAAAGAAAGTTATACGAAACTATAAAAGACGAAAAACCTTTTACAGTTAAAGGATCTATTATTACAATAAAAAAGCCTAAAGAAGATGGTTCTTTTGATATTAAAAAAATAAATGTATTAAGAGAAGAAGATTATAAAAAAGCGTTGGAGAATACTATTAAAACTTTTATAGATGAAAATGAATACAATGTGTTTTTTGATGGTAATACTTACACTAACTTTGAATTAGGAAGTACTATTGAAGATATATATATAGGTGATGAGGCGTTAGGAAATATTACTATTAAGAGAGATGCGCTTATTCCTTCTGATGAATATATATTTACAGATGAAAAAAAGTTAACACATTATTTATTGTTTGGTACTTTGGAAGAACAAGAAAAATATATTATAAAAAGTGGTGAAACTATAGAACAAGTTGCTTTTGATCATAAATTAGGTACTAAAGAGTTTTTAATTATTAATCCCGAATTTAATAGTGAATCAAATCTTTTATATGAAGGTCAAGAAGTAAATGTAGGTCAAATAGCAACAGTAGTTGATGTTTTAAAGGAAGAACAATTAGTAGAAGACTTTGTAACAAAATTTAAAACCGAAATAAAATATGATTCATCTAAACCTTATAGTTATTATAAAGTGACTCAAGAAGGAGAAAATGGTTTAGAAAGAGTAACTAAAAGAATTCAATATAAAAATGGTATAATTGCTAATGCTAAGATAACTAATTCTGAAGTAATAAAAACCACAGTAAATAGAATTGAAGTTAGAGGGTCTAGAATATCAGGAGATCCTATTATTATTGCGGATGCTGGTAATTGGGAATGGCCTACCAAAACCCCATATATGATTTATAGTGATTATGGTTATAGATTTATATTTGGAGCTAGAGATTTTCATGATGGAATAGATATAATTACATTCCCTACAATGGGTTCTCCAGTATATGCTGCAAATGATGGTAATGTTGTTGGAGCTTCTGGTGGTGGCTATAATAGCGGTAGAGGTGCTTATATTATAATTAATCATAATAATGGATTTTACACCGCTTACTATCACTTATCAAAAGTATCTGTTACAATTGGTCAAGCAGTTACAAAAGGTGAGGAGATAGGAAAAATAGGAAACACAGGAAGATCTACTGGACCTCATTTACATTTTGGGGTAGGTAAAGGTGGACCACCAAGTTCAAATAATTCTATTAATCCAATTTTGTTATATAGATAAAAATAAAAAGAGTGTAAACTCTTTTTTATATTTTTGATATACAAATATAAAAATGTTATAATATTTATGTTAGGAGGAACTATGAAAAAAATAATAGGAATATTTTTAGTATTTGTTACTATGTTTTCTTTTGTAGGTTATGCCAAAGCGGAGACTATTAGGAATTTAAAAAAGAAATTAGATGTGTTATTAGAAGATGCTAAAGATAAACAAGATACTATTAAAAAAACAGATTCTGAAATAAATCAAACTAAAGGAACAATTAATAAAATATATAGCGAGATGGAATTTATATCAGATGAATTAATAAGAATTGAAAAAGAAATAATAGATCTTAATGAAGAAATTGAGGAGAAAGATGAACAAATAAAAGAGCTTATTAAAACTTATCAAACAACTACTGAAGGTTCTTTTTATATAGAATATATATTTGGTGCTGAAACTATAGAGGATTTTATATATAGATTTTCTATTACAGAACAAATAGCAGAATACAATGACGAATTAATTGTTCAAATGGAAGATAAGATAGAACAAAATAAAAAGAAAAATGAAGAAATGAATGAAAAAACTATAGAATTAGAACAACAACAAGATAAGCTAAAAGTACAATTAAATTCTTTGGGTAGAGAAAAAGAAGAATTACAAGAACAAGAGCAATCATTAGAAGACGAAATAAAAAGTGCTAAAGATGTAATATCTATGTATGAAAGAGCCGGATGTGGTTTGGATGAAGATTTAAATGTATGTGCTAATAGATTATTACCACCAGATACTAGGTTTTATAGACCTTTAACAAATGGTTACGTTACTAGTAATTTTGGTAATAGGTATCATCCGATTGATAAAATTTATAAGTTTCATAGTGGAATAGATGTATCATCTGGAACTGGAGTAAATACAAAAGTATTATCAGTTGCTAATGGAGTAGTTGCAAAAATATATTATGCTATTTGTGGTGGTAATCAAGTATATATTCATCATAATATTAATGGTAAAAAATATACTTCAGCTTATTTGCATTTATCGGTAGTTAACGTTGTTGAAGGACAATTTGTATCTAAAGATACTGTAATAGGCATGATGGGTGGAGCAAATAGAAAATTAGATATATGTTCTACTGGAGCTCACTTACATTTATCTATAGCTTATGGACTTAGATATAAAGATTATTGGACTTATAATGATTATAAAGCAAGATTAATTAACCCTAGACAAGTAATTAATTTTCCATCAA
>JAAYGD010000015.1 GCA_012727915.1 Mycoplasmatota bacterium
ATATCTTTTTTATAATCTATATCGTCTGTTCCTTTATCAAAAAACAAATAAGTTTCTCCTCTATCAATTATTACTTTATACATTATTACACCAACCTTTTTAATTGATTTTTATGTTAACATATAACTCATTTCAAAGTCAATTATTTTAAATATTGTTAATTTAAACTTGAAGTGCAACAACTCTTAATTGAAAAAGACATATGAATAATCTATAATATCTATTTGCAACAATAGAAAGGACAGATTCATATGTCATGCACTAATAATAATACAAGAAACAAAGAAAATCAATATATTCATTTAACATTAAATCAAAGGAATAAAATCGAAGCTTTAATAAATCAAAAAGATGCTACTGGTAAAAGAATCTTTAATAATTCATATATTGCAGATTATTTGGGAGTTCATCGATCAACGATTTCTAGAGAACTAAGAAAAAGGATTAAATCAAAGATATATATCAGAACAGGGAAAATGACAAATAAACCATATAATGCTGTTGATGCTCAGAATGATTACAAATTCAAGCGTGCTTTATCTAAAGGAAAATATAAATTGAGAAACTACCCTAAAATGGCACAGTTCATCGAAGATAAAATTAAAATAGACAAATGGGCTCCGGATGTAATAGTTGGCTATATGAAGACTCATAACATGTTTTTATATGACGGGTTTTGTTCTATAACATCCCCTACAGTTTATAATGCTATTAGAAACAATATAATAAATGTTAAAATTAAAGACACAAGAAGAATGAAATATGATTCAAAGTATGAGTATAAAGAAAAAAAACAAGTTTCAATTTCTAAACTACCTTATAGTATTGAAAACAGACCCGAAGAAGTTAATGATCGACAGATATTTGGGCACTTTGAAATAGATACTGTAATTGGTACTAGAAATGGTAAACATGAATGTTTACTTACTATAACTGAAAGAAAAACAAGATTCGAAATAATATTTAAATTAAATGTTAAAACTGTTGATGAAGTAGTTAAAAAAATAAATTATTTAAAATTATTTATGAAAAAACATTATAATAAAATTTTTAAATCATTTACTACAGACAACGGTACTGAATTTTCTGATTTCTTGGGCATTATCGCTGGCACTAATACCAAAATCTATTTTTGTCATCCATATTGCTCTGGCGAAAAAGGAACGAACGAAAAAAGTAACAGTATAATTAGATATTTTATACCGAAAAAAACACTAATAGAAAATTATAGTTATAAAGATATAAACAAAATAGCTCATTGGATGAATAATTATCCAAGAAAAATTTTAAATTATAAAACTCCATTGGAAGCAATACTTGAAGAATTTGATGATAAATCAGTTATAAATAAAATATATAAATTACAAGAAAAAGTAAATTGTATCTAATATTTATTCCAATTTCCTTTTGACAACAGGAACCCAGGATAAATTCCATAAAAAAAATGTAATATTTCAAAATTGAAATATTACATAAGTATCAAGAATTTATCCTACCTATTGTCAAAAGTTTTCTCGGCATAAATCTTAATTGCACAAATATTATAATTATTCATTTGTTGCACTTGACTTTTTAATTAATAAGTTTTAATGAATATCTATATGCTTACAGATTATAATACATCTTATTATTGGGAAAATATATTAGTTATTTCATGCATTACTTTTCTATTGATTGGGTATCTATATTCACTAGCATTATTC
>JAAYGD010000016.1 GCA_012727915.1 Mycoplasmatota bacterium
AATTTAATAGTACTAAATCATGCACTTTTACCATTAACTGATGTTTGGAATAAAAGCATATTATCTATTATGCTAACAGGGGAGAAATCTGTTTTGATAAATAGATTTGCATTAAGAGAAAAAATTAATTCAAAAGAATATGAAAAAGATATTTATAGGCATATGAAATTATATGATATACTAAATAAAGATACGAACAAAGATTTTGTTTATGACACATCAAATGATTTTATGAGTATAAACAAAATAAAAGATATTTGTATGGAAAGAGGAATAAGATGAAAGAGGAAGTTAAGTTTAAAACAGAAGAATACAATTATTATAATAGAGCTGTAGGAATTATTAAAAAAGATGATATGTATTTAATACTTAATGTAGATAATTCACCATATTATCATATACCAGGGGGTCATATTGAAATAGGAGAAGACTCATTATCTGCAGTTACAAGAGAAATAAAAGAAGAGTTAGGATTCACAGTTAAAGAAGCTAAACTATTTTGTATTCAAGAAAACTTTTATGAAAAAAAAGGAATCATTCAACATGGTGTAGAGTATTACTATTTAATAGAAACAGTAGAAAATTTAGATACAACTGACCTAAAAATTGAAGAGAATGACCGCGGAACTATAAAACAGTTATTTATTAAATGGGTTACAGCAAAGGAACTTGAAAACATAGATCTTAGACCTTTCACGGTTAAGAATTTATTGATAAATAATAGAGTTGATACTCTAACTCATATTATTCAAAGAGATTAGTTGTGGCAAGCTGTATATTTTGTTCTATAGTAAAGCAAGAAGATAAAGAACTTTGTTCAAAATTAGAAAATACTATTCTTTATGAAGATAATAATGTAATAATTACTCCAGCTCTTGGAATGTCAATTGCAAATTATTTAATGATAGTATCAAAAAAACATCTAAATGGTTTTGCTGAACTTAGTGAGAAAGATTTGTTAAAGTTAGAAAGCTTATTAAATAATATATGCAACGAATATTTAAAAACATTGGGGGTTTATCCCATCATATTTGAGCATGGTTCTTTATTTGAAGGAAGACATCCGCTTAGCATTACGCATGCCCATATGCATATTATTCCAGTTAATTTATCACAAGAAAAAATAACTAGATTGTTCGATGAATTAAAATTAAAACAAGAAGAAAATATAATATCAATTCAAAAGATGAAATATAAAGATTACTGGATGTATAGGTCTTCATCCGAAAAATACCATATGTCTAATTCTATAATGGATGCTCCTAGATCTTGTTTTATAAAATTGGTGGCAGAAGAAAATGGTTTTGATAACTCTTATGAATGGAGAGACAAAGAAAATAACAAAAAAAGTGATATAGAAGAAACAATTAAAACCTTTAATAAATTAAATATTCGATGAGCTAATTTCTTTGTATAATAATTAATAACAGTGATCCTGTTTTCCCGACCATTGATGAATATAAAAGAGGTTTCCAAAAGAGACCTCTTTTTGTATTATTTAAAATGTATAAAACATCTACATTAATAAAAATAATGTTATAATTAACGATAGAGTTCAAAGCAGGCTTGATGATGCAAAAAAGAAAGGTGATAACCAATTAATTGATCAAGTTCAGTTTGAAGAAATTGAAGATGGATTATGTGTTCAAATGTTGCATAGTGGTTC
>JAAYGD010000017.1 GCA_012727915.1 Mycoplasmatota bacterium
TATCTCTTATTTGAATAGCAAGTTCTCTAGTTGGAGATACGATTAAAACTCTAGTTTTTTTATCTAGTTTTTTTTCTCTAATTAACATATCAATAATTGGTAAACCAAAAGCAGCTGTTTTACCAGTTCCTGTTTGAGCTAAACCAATTAAGTCTTTCTTTTTTAATATTTCTGGAATTGCTAGTTCTTGAATAGAAGTTACCTCAGTAAAACCTATCTTTTCAACAGCATCTAATATCACTTTTTCTAATTTTAATTCTTTAAATTTCATTATTTCCTCTTTTTCCTGCTAAAGAACTATAACACACTTTTGTGAAATATCCAAATGAATAAATACAATATCATATTTTTTGTTATATAATATTAATGGTTTACATTTTTTGCTTATTATGTATAATATAAAATAAATGTGAATATTATAGAATTATAAAGGTAGTTATACGCCAATTCGAACAACTAATTAAAATAATTAAAAATAAAAAACGGTTCAATATATTTAAAAAATAGAGACGGAGAAGACCAAAAAATAGAAAAAAATTACAAAGAAATTGAGATAAAAATGATTGTCAATTTAATTGGATTATGTGATTATGGAGAAGCAAAATTGGATTTAGTTGATAATATCTTTCATAAAAGTAAGGTTTTATTTAAACATTTTACTTGGCATTCGGATATACCTTTATTTAGTGATGATACAATATTAAATATAGATAGAATAAAAATTAAGAAATGGTTGATGAAAATTAATGCTCCATTATATAATGTTCGTGGAAATATCGAAGACATATTAATAAAAATTAAGGAGATTATAAATGATTGAAGAAACAGTTTTTAGTAATAAGGAATTAATTGATATAGTAAAAAATAAATATGAAATAAATGTTAACAAAGTGCATAAACTTGATAGAGGGAGTGCCAATTTATACTCTTTAAATGATGATAAATATATATTAAAAGAATTTCAATCTAAATATTCTAAAGAAGAAATTAATAAAGAGATTGTCATTATAAATCATTTAAAGAAAGATGGTTTATTGGTTCCTAAATATATTGTTACTATTGATAAAGAGTATTGTTTTATATATAAAAATAAAATAATTATAATGCAAAAATTTATTGATGGTTATACTATGGAACCAAATACCGGAAATCTTGAACAAGTTATTGAATCAGCTTGTAAATTAGGTAAAATAGTTAAGTCTTTAAAGTCTTTAGAAATAGAGTTACCTATTAATGATGTATCTTCTTGGTATTCTTTGGATACTCTTAATGAAAGTATTCAAAAACATAAAGATTTATTAAATAAAATAAATGAAAATGAATATCCTAATATTTATAAAGATATTAATGAAAAAATATATATGCTTGAATATACAAAAAACAATTATAATTTTGATGAAATGAAAAATTTAACTTTTATGAATACACATGGTGATTATAGTGTTCTTCAATTTATTTATAAAAATGAAAAAATAAAATCTATAATTGATTTTGTATCAGCATGTAAGATGCCTATAGTATGGGAAATAATAAGATCATATAGTTATATAGATATGAAAGCAAAAGATGGAAAAATTGATATTGATAATTTAGTTATTTATGTTAAGGAATTTAATAAATATGTTAAATTAAATAAGTATGATTTAAAATATATGTCTTATTTATATCTAATTCAAATATTGTGTAGTACTTTTGGATATAAACAATATATATCAGATAATTCAAAAACTGAATTATTGAATTTTGCAAGATTTAGAACTAAACTATCTAAATATTTGTTTGAAAATGCTGAATTGATATCAAATATATTAGAAAAAGAAATAATAAAATAAGTGAATTATTTGACAGGAGAAGAACCTATGGATTCGTTTGGAATAACTAAATAAAAAACTGATAACTTAAGTTTATTAATAAAGTCTAAATGACTTTATTTTTAATTTATACATTTGTATAATAAATATGATAAAATAAATATGGGAGTTGATTGGTATGAGTAAAATATTAAGTACAATGGAATTTGCAAAACTATTTAACTATTTAGATATAGTTTGGAAGAACAAATACGGAAAAGATATATTATCTTTATATGAAGATAATCCTAATATTTCAAAAGAAGAAATAACAAATTACATTATGATAAACATAAGTAATTTTCCTGATGCAGTAAATATAATAAATCAATATGGAGTATATGATATAGTCTATAAATTTTTATATTCAATGGGTAACAAAAACATTGTTCGAATAAGTGATGAAACTATAAAAAATTCTAGAAAAAAAGGATTTCAATTACCAATTCCAACTGATGAAAAACAAATTGAAAGAATATTTTCTGGTTTAAGAAATAATATGGAATTATATGAAAGATTATATAAAGATAAAGTATGGATTATGGAAAGTGAATCTTTAGATGGAGTACCTCTTAGAAGCGCTAAATTAAGAATGTCTCCAACAAAATTATTTCATCTACTTGGATTTGATTATAGAGTGGATTTAAACCCAAATAGTTTGCCTGAAAATGCATCGATATTTACAAATGCATTTAGAAACTCAGAATATGCAATGAAATTATTAAGTGAAAGTGCTGAAAAGACTTTTTATTTATTATTAGAAGAACTAATTGCAAGTGAAAATACATTTATGGATTCTTTGTTATCTGGAAAAGTTAGTAATGTAGTAAATGTTAATAAATTAGAAATGAAAAGCTATGCTTTTGAAAGAATTGGAGCATTAGAAGACGCATCAGGAATGATATTTTTTGATAAAGAATTAGCAAAAGAGCAAGGACATGAAAAGACTACTTTTCATATACCTGGTGATATTATTTTAATAAATGATTTTATTAGAAAATATGATTTAGATAACTTATATGGATTGGATTATGTATTTATGCCCTTTGTTAAAACACCAGATAA
>JAAYGD010000018.1 GCA_012727915.1 Mycoplasmatota bacterium
GTATAAATAAGGCATCAATAATATTATATTTATCAAAATCATTGTATATTATTAAAGGTATTAAGAAGAAAATTATCATAATAGCAATTATTCTATAATCTAAAAACAAAGAATAATTATCAACATTAAATTTACTTAATATTAAAAATAGTGTACTTATATAAGATAAAAATTTAACAAAAGATGGTGTTTTTCTTTTTAATTCTTTTAAACCTAATAATTCTTTTAATGCAAGCAATCCCAATATAGAAACTGCTAATTTAAAAACATTTCTTCCATATATAATTACTGGTACAAATACTATTATCATTATTATTATTCCAATAATTCTTTTTTTCATACTCTCACCATATTAATTATATATTAGTTGTCTATTTATATCAAGTTATTTAATGCTTATACCCCTATATAAAGTTTTATCTTTTAATGCTTTTGCATATGTATCTGTTATTAAAATATCTCCATTAGGATTGATGCTCTTTCTCTTGGATATTTCGTCATAATATTCAACATTTGATTTTATAACGGATTCTTCATCGAGCATAAATAAATTTGCTCTCATAAAACAAGTTCTAAGAATATTTTTGCTATCTAATTTGCCTTTTACATTATGTTTTTTTAAATCAAATTGAGTTTTTTTCAAATTATCTAAAATTATCCCTCCGAATATTGATGCATTTATTTCATTAGGAATATCTGTAAATCTCATATAAAAATTAGCCATTATTGGGATATTATTATCAACTTCAAAGTTATTCATTAACATTTCTGATTCTAAATAATCATTTAAAAATATTAAATTATATTTTGCTTCAATCAATTCATATTTAATATTTTCATCTTCTATAGTATTTATGCTGTCTTGAATCATAGATAAATAAACCCTATTTATATCATCATTAAAAAGGTTATCACAATAAATTAGATACGAAGATAAACGCACCCCATATTTTATTTCACTATATTTTTGAAGTTCTTCTTCTTTTTTTAAACTTTCAAGTTCCTGAAGTATACGATTAAATATTCTATTAAACAAATATCTATTTGGTAAATCTTTTGAATCTCTTATTATGCTTTCTTGATCATCAAATTGCCCTAACAATAATTCGTTTTTTAAATGTACACTTGCATTAATCATTTCTAATAATTTGTGTTCCTCTATATCCATACAGTCTTTTATTAAATCATTTATGTTTGATAAAGAACTCATTGTTTCTTTAAAATCTTCGCTATCCTTAGAACCTATAGCTTCAAAATAAGCAAGGTCTTCATATAATTCTTTTCTTTTATTTATCAATGCTTCTTCTTTTTTATAGTTTAAATAAGCCAACTCAAATTCATCCATACAACCCTCCATAAACATATATAATATACTATTTTTATATATTTTCAAACTATAATTGATAATTTATTTCTTTTATGATAGAATATCAAATTAATTGAGGTGAAAGTATGAAATATTCATCAAATTTTGATTTTTATTTATTACCATCTAGATCTATTTTTACAGATTTTTTAAGCGAATATAAATATATAGA
>JAAYGD010000019.1 GCA_012727915.1 Mycoplasmatota bacterium
GGAAAAAAGTCTACTGATTCATTAAAAAATATAGAAGAAATAAAAAAAGAATATACTGATTTAATATTAGTATTTCAAGAAAAAATAGATGTATTAACTAAAGCGCGAATAACTTATGAAAAAGAAACACATAGAGGAGTTGAGTCTATAGCAAGCGTATCTCAAACACCAAACCCAACATCAACACCAAGCTCAACATCAACACCAAACCCAACATCAACACCGAGTGCAACGGATGAACCAATTGTAGCTCCAATATTAACACCACCACCAACCTTAGAACCAACGGATTCATCTAATATTCAAGATAATTCTTATATGCAAAATGCAAATACTATAAAAGTTGATAATGGAATGTTACGTAACTTGGGAGTTAAATTTGATGGTGATGTTCCCAGAATGTATCAAAATGCTTATATATCTAGTTTAGGAGGAATGGATTATTTGGTTTCTTTTCCTAAAAATAATTTTGGAGAAACCCCAACAAATTTACCGGTTTTTGTTGAATTTCATGGAAATTCAGCATCAAAAAATTGGGAAAAAGCTGGAGTTACTAACTCAACGTCGTTTAATGCTTTTATGGCGGGACCTGTTATGGGATTAAAGGCTACTCAAAATAATCCAAATTTGCCGGCTATTATAATTATGCCACAATCTTCTGTACCTGGATTTATTGGCAATAATCTAGAAAGAGTTCATAATATTTATACCACTGTATCAAGTTCTTTAGATTCTGACAAGGCTGGTTTTAATGCTAATGTATTTAGTGCGGGTGGATCGGGTTTTTATAGATATTGTAAAGAATACTCTTCTGATGTAAAGGCAGCATATATTGTGGATCCGTCTACTTATGCTGATAAATTATCTAATGTTCCGCAAAATATACCGGTATATGTATTTACTTCAACTGATTCCGGCCCTTATAACAGTCAGTTTTTAAAAGCTGTTGATAATTTAAATGCAAATTTAACAACACACGCTAATTTGTCAAAAGATGAACCTATTGAATTACTTAATATGATAGGAAATCCAAATTTAAATGGATATAATTTAATTAATGTTAATAATACTAAACATGAAGAATTAAGAGATTTGGTTTTTACACAAGATTTTTTTAACACTGTATTAGCAAAAGATTTCAATCAACCAAATATGTGGATGTCCGCTTCAGAATAGAGTTTGTATTAAATAATAATAAAGAGGTGTTTATGAATAATGTTTCAGTAGATTTAAGTAAAATGTTAAGTATTGAAAATGAATTAATTGTCTTAAAAGACAAGTTTTCAAACAAAATAAATGAAATAAATACAAGTATTGATTTAATAGATAGTAATTGGGATGGAAAAAAATCAAATGAAACTTTAAAGAGTATAGAGGATATAAAAAAAAAATATAATGATTTGATATTAGTATTTCAAGAAAAAATAGATGCATTAACTAAAGCAAGAACAACTTATGAAAATGAAACAAATAAAGGAGTTGAATCTACAGCAACAACAAGTCCGACGGCGACACCAAGTCCGACGGCGACACCGAGTCAGACAGCAACACCAAGCCCACAACCTCAATCAACAGTGGAAGCAACCACAAAACCCTATATGCCTACACACGATTTTTCAGGAAGCACAGAAGCAATTGTTTTAGACAACCATGTGTTAAAAGATTTAGGAGTAGTTTTTGATGCTTCGGGAAATCCTATGAAAGTTGGAAATACATATGTAATAAAGCAACCTTATGGTAAGGGTTATAAAAACAATTTATTATATTTACCTGTTAATGAAAATGGAGATGTTCCAAAAAACTTACCAGTATTAATTGAACTTCATGGAAATAATGAGGCGTCTAATTATATTGATGTTACTGAAATGCCTAATGTTATGGGAATTAGAGAAACAAATAATAATCCTAATTTGCCAGCAATTATCATTATTCCCCAAGTAGATAACCCTAGATATTATGCTGATGATATAGATCCTATACATGATTACTATACTCAAGTAAAAAGTACTTTTGAAACACAGGACAAAGCCTTTTTATATGGATTTAGTGCTGGTTTGCATGGCGCAACAAAATATGCTGATAAATATGGTGATACAGATATTAAAGCCGCTGTTGTATTTGACGGAGCACCTAATAGTACAACATTAAAAAATATATCTCCAGATATTCCTGTTTTAGTAGTTGCATCCAATAATAAAATTAATGAAGTAAAAAGTACTTTTAATTATTTAAAAAATTCAAATATATCATCTAGAGTGTATGACAGAATTGATGGGAGTCAGTTCTCTTGGTCGAAAATCGATGTTAATGATTTTAATGAATATGATTCTGGAGATCCAAGAAATAGATATCGTTCTGTATTAGAAGATGCTTTAAATGGTAAAAATTCATCAAATGGAAATTTGAGTGTTGTAAATGTTTCGGGAGCAGGGCATGCTGCAATTAGGGATTTTGGAACTGGATCATATTTCTATGATACTGTCTTGAAAGTTTTATTTAGCAATTAATGTTTTGTAATAAGATTAATGAATAATCTTATTTTTTTGTTTGCTTTTTAGTTCTATATAATATATAATTAAATAAGATAATAGGGGTTATTTAAGGATGTGATACTTATGCAGTTGTTACTTATAAAAAAAGATAAAATCGATGTTATTAAGTTACCATCTAATATTTTTGGTAGTTATTGGATTCTAGATAAAAACATAACAAAAAAGAATCAAAATTTAATTAATGTATTTGAAGAAAACGGAAGATGGAAAATAGTAAGCAATGAGGATAATAAAATTATCGAAAGTAATGGAATAACAGCCGAATCTTCCTTTCTTTCAGAGTACAGATTTTATTATATAAAAACAAAAGACAATATTGTTTATATATTATATGCTTGTCCGGCATATGATACTAGTACAATACAATTAGATTTTAATGAATTAAAAGAAATAAATATAGGGAAAGAAAAATCAAATGAGATAGTGTATGATTTAGAAATAATAGGTGATATAAACACAAAATTAATATTTCAAGATGAAAAGTGGAAAGTATTAGATTTAAATAGTAAATTTGGAACATATTTAAATAATAAATCTATTAAAGAGTCAGTTGTGGAAAATGGAGACATTATTTTTATTATGGGTCTGAAAATAATTGTTTTGGGGAAATCATTATTAATTAATAATCCATTTAATGTTGTTTCATATAATCAAAATATTTTTAAGTTAGCAAAACCTGTAGTCTTTGAGTTTGAAAGAACAATCGAAGATGAAGAGAATATTGAATTGTATAAAGAGGAAGATTATTTTTCTAGATCTCCAAGATTCAAGAGTTTGATTGAAAAAGAAGTAATGGTTATAGATTCCCCACCTTCTAAGCAAAGTGCTGAAGAAATGCCATTAATATATATTATCGGACCTATGCTTACGATGAGTATGATGTCTCTAATGACTGTGTTCACTTCTTTAAACAGATATTTATCTGGAGAAGCTGAATTTAATACAGTTTTACCTTCATTAGTAATAGGCCTTGCAATGATGATTAGTATGATTTTGTGGCCTTTATTAAATAAAAAATATCAAAAGAAAAAGAAAATAGAATATGAAAAAGAAAGACAAAAAAAATATGGGGCATATATTGATTCAAGAAGAGAACAATTAGAAGCCATATCAAAAAAACAAAGACAAATATTAATTGAAAATTATCTGCCAGCACCGACATGTGAGGTAATAATTAATAATAAAAATAGACAACTCTGGGAAAGAAAAATAGAACAACCAGATTTTTTGGCGACTAGATTGGGTATAGGGAATACTCCTTTAGAGATCGATATTAGGTATCCGGAATCCCATTTTTCAATGGATATAGATAATTTACAAGACGAGATAAATAGAATGGTAAATGTATCTAAAGAATTAAAAGACGTTCCAATAAGTATTTCATTTTGTGAGAAAAATTATTCTGCTTTGATTGGTAAAAGAAATTTAACAAATGATTTTATTAAAGAAATATTATTACAGTTTATTACTTTTCATAGTTATGAGGACTTAAAATTAGTTTTTTTAATGGATGATAAGTACGAAGAAGAATGGGAGTATTTAAAAACTGTTCCTCATGTATGGTCTGATGATAAAACTATTAGGTTTTTTGCAACTACTTATGAGGAAATGAAAGAATTATCTTCAATATTAGAGCAAGAATTACAAGCAAGAATTGGTTCGGAAAACAATTCATCAAAAGATTATAAATCTTTTATTCCTTATTATATAATAATTACAAATAATTATAATGTTTCAAAAAATATAAAAATATTAGGAGATGTATTAAAACAAAAGATTAATTATGGATATAGTGTGCTTGTAATTAATGAGACGTTATCTAATTTACCTAATGAATGTACTACGTTTATTAGTATTGATAGTAATAAAGGTGGAGTTTTTGAAAGCGAATTAATTTCTACAAAACAAAAAGAGTTTTTTCTTGATAAAGCTATATTAAATAATTTAAAACCCAGTTTAAAATTGCTTGCTAATACTCCAATTAAATTATCTAAAGAAATGTATTCTTTACCAAAAATATATACTTTTTTAGAGATGTTTGAGGTTGGTAAAGTTGAGCAATTAAACTCTTTATACAGATGGAAAACAAATGATTCTATAGTGTCATTACAAACTCCTATTGGGATAGATAGTCATGGAATGATTTCTAGATTAGATGTTCACGAAAAAGCGCATGGTCCTCATGGTTTAATAGCGGGTATGACAGGTTCAGGAAAGAGTGAATTAATATTATCTTATATTGTTTCTTTAGCGGTTAATTATCACCCCGATGATGTATCATTTGTATTGATAGATTATAAAGGTGGATTTTTAGTAGGAGCTTTGCAAAATAATGAAATTGGTATGAAATTACCTCATTTGGCTGGTTCAATTACTAACCTTGATAATGTAGAAATGAATAGATCGTTATTATCTATTCAAAGTGAATTAAAAAGAAGACAAAGATTATTTAATGAAGTAAGAGAACAATTAGGAGAAAGTACTATTGATATATATAAATATCAAAAATTTTATCATGAGGGTTTGATTAAAGAACCAATTCCGCATTTATTAATAATTTCAGATGAGTTTGCGGAATTAAAAACACAACAATCAGAATTTATGGATCAATTGATAAGTACTGCTCGTATAGGAAGAAGTTTGGGAGTGCATTTAATATTATCAACTCAAAAACCATCGGGTGTTGTTAACGATCAAATTTGGAGTAATAGTAGATTTAAAATATGTTTAAAGGTTCAAGAAAAAGCAGATAGTATGGATGTAATTAAGTCTCCTGATGCTGCTAGTTTGAAACAAGTTGGAAGATATTATTTGCAAGTTGGTTATAATGAGTATTTTTCTTTAGGTCAATCTGCATGGACGGGTGCTAAATATTTCCCCTCAGATAAAATTAAAAAGGAAATTGATACTTCTATAGATTTTATTAACAATATTGGAACCATTGTAAAAGAAGTTGAAGAACAAAAAAACTTAAATTTAAATTCTGAAGGAGAACAAATAACAGCAGTAGTAAATTATTTATCAAATATAGCTAAAAAAGAAAATATTAAAGTTAAGCAATTGTGGTTAGATAGAATACCTGATAAGGTATATATAGATAAATTAATCCAAAAATATAATTATAAAGTTGAAAAAGGAATTATTAATCCAATTATTGGTGAATATGATGATCCATTTAATCAATTTCAAGGGGTTCTTACAATGCCTCTATCAAAAGAAGGAAACGCAATAATATATGGATCAGCTGATAGTGGAAAGGAATTACTATTAAACAGCATGATATACTCATCTATTACAAGTAATTCCGTAAATGAATTAAACTATTATTTGCTAGATTTTGGAACAGAGTCATTAAGAGTATTCACGGAGGCTCCTCAAGTTGGAGATGTTCTATATTCTGATGATGTTGAAAGAGTAAATAACATAATTAAAATGATAAAAAAAGAAATTAATAATAGAAAAAAAATATTTTCAGATTATTATGGAGACTATCAATATTATGTTAAAAATAGTGGAAAAGAACTCCCTACAATTGTTGTTGTAATAAATAATTTTGAAGCATTTCAAGAAACATATCCAAATTATGAAGAAGAAATTATTCAAATTACTAGAGAAGGTCCTAAATATGGAATAGTATTTGTGTTTACAGTTACTACTTCTAATTCAATAAGATATAAATTATCTAAGAATTTTAGATTGAAGATATCTTTACAATTAAATGATGAAAATGATTATTCAAACATATTCGATAGAGTAAGAGGAAAATATCCATCTAAAGTATATGGAAGAGGTTTAATTGAATTGGATGCACTTCATGAGTTTCAAACATCTCATATAAAAGATGTTGAAGATATAAATGAATATATTATTTCAACTTGTAACGAATTAAAAAACAAATATAAAGAACGCGCTAAAGAAGTGCTTATATTGCCTGAAAAAGTTACTTTAGAATTAGTTTCTCCATATTTTAAAGGGTTATCCTATGTTCCTATTGGTATAGAAAAGGAAGAATTAGATATTTCAACTTATAATTTTGAAAAGAATTTTACTAATATAATTACTTCACAAGATTATTCTGGTTTTAGTAAGTTTATTAATGCGTTGATATCTCAATTAAGAAAGCAAAAAGAAGCAGATTTAATAATATTAGATAATGATGATATCTATGAAACTAGTGATACAAGTGGAATTAAATATTATAGAGCAGATCCAAATCAATTTATGATTGATTTAAGTTTGGAAGTAAATGAACAATATGATTTATATAAATCAAATAATTATAATAAAAAAATACTAGATAAATATAAAAACAAACTAATAATAATATTGGGTATAGAGAAATTTAAAAACAGATTAACGGAAGAAAATCAAAGTTTACTGGAGGATTTCTTTTCCAAATCTCAAGAGTTATTTAAGCACATGTATATATTTGTCGAAAATGTTGACAAACTCAAGAAATTAGAATACGATAATTGGTATAGGAGTATAGTTAATACTAACCAAGGAATATGGTTAGGAAATGGCATCGCAGATCAATTTTCATTGAAACTTGTTAAAGTTGGAAAAGAGCTTTATCAAGATATAGGAAATGGTTTTGGTTACATAGTTATTCGTGGTAATCCAGTATTAGTTAAGTTAATAGAACAAGAAAAATATGAGGGTGAAATATTATGAATAAAGTACATGTAATATTGTTTGTTCCAATGATAGAAGAAAAATATGAAATGTTTATTCCAATTAGCAAAAAAATTGGGATAATATCAAAACTATTAACTAAATCAATAAATGAAATGTCTGATGGAGCATTTCCAATAAAAGACTCGCTTCTATACAACAAGGATGATGGCAAAATATATGATTTTAACATCACAGTAAAAGATTCAAACATACGAAATGGTTCTGAAATAATTTTGCTATAGTAAGGAGGTGAAATGAATATGGATATTAAATATGATCCAGCTTTAGCTGAAGAGGAAAAAACAGGTATACAAAACAAACTTAATAAAGCGGTAGCTATATTAGATAGTATTAAAACTGATGTTAATGCTCTAGTTGGAGAGGGCGGCTCATTACAAGGAGCTGAATCTGCTCCTTTCAAACAAAAAATTGATACTTCAATTGATACAATGAATAAAAATTTGAGTAGCGTAGTAAATGGATATGTAACTGCATTAGAAAAAGCCGGACAAAACATTGCGGAAGCTAGTTCTAAAAATAGTAATTTAGGTTAAAAATAAGGAGGAAAATATGAAATATACAGTATCATATGAAGCAATTGATACTACCATTATGAAATTGCAAAATGCAAAAGCAGCATTAAATTCTTATGTTAATTCAATAGCAGCTTCCATAAAATATTCAGTTGGCGTAAAAAGTCATGATGTTGATAAATTAAAAAATCAATATGAAACAGAAGTTGTTCCTTCTCAAAAAGAGTTGGAAAAAGCTATTAATGAAACAATAGATTATTTAAATAATGTTAAAAAGAATTATCAAATTGCAACTGGTCAATTATAATAATATGTCTCTATTAATAGAGACTATTTCTAATTAAAATAAACATTATTTAATTAGAAATAGTTTTTATGGAAAGAGTGGTAAATATGGAAAAGGGTTTGTTAGTTGTTGATTTTGATGGGGTCTCAGCATATTCTCAAAATTTGAAAGTAAAAGCAAATAGTATAAAGAATAATTTAAGTATGCCAAGTTTGAGTGTGGCTGTTTTTGGATTGCTTTCTAATTATCAAATCGATTATACAAATCATGTAAACAAATTAAATGTTTTTGCAGATGATTTATCAACCAAATTAAATTCATATAATGAAAATTTGCTTACTATAGAAGGATATGTAAAAAATGTGGAGAGTTCTTCACGAAGCACAACGCCTTCACATGAAAATAATGATGGAAATTATTCTGGTGAAGGTCCAATAATGCTTCCTGGAAATCTTTTAGCAACTTCTGGATTTACACATTTGCCAGTTAACGCTTCGTTAGAAGAAGTAAATCAAAGAATTAATGAACTTCTCAAAATATTGGGTTTAACTGTAACTGATTTATATTCGGGCAAATTTAATGAACTATTGCAACAAATTTTGTCTTTTGCACCAAGTTCGGTTACATATTTAGAGGTTTTAACTCAACTAGAAGAACTACTTATTCAAAAACATTTAAATGATATGACTAAATCTCCAGCAAAACCAAAGCCTTTTCTACCAATAGAAGCATTCTTAATATATTTGGCATATAATAAAAATATTGATTATGAAAAAATGTTGATTGATGAACAATATGCAAAAATGATTAAAGAAAGTTTAATTTTACATAAAGAATCATTAAAAGGATTATATGATTTATCATTAAAAGATGCTGTTATTGCGCAAAAGGAATTGTTTAATATAATAAATTCACCAGACTTATCAAGCATCAAAGTTGATAATATTACTCTTGATATATTAAAAGGTTATTTAAATGATGTTGCAAAAAGAAATGACATATCACTAGAGGCTATGCTTACAAAAGAAGAATATGCTCCGTTAGCAAAAAAATCGTTAGAAGAATTTTTAAAATTCTGGTTATATGGAGAAGAAGGAAATATTCCTATTTCTGATGTAGTTAAAAAAATAGAAGAAATAGCTTTAAGCAATAATTCAAGTGTAGAAGAAATATTAAAAGGATTAAATACTGGTGCTTTAACTGAACTGGCTAATAATATTGATAATAACTCATTTGGAGAAATTATAAATAACATGGATGGCAAAAATATTCAAAATTTTATTGAAGAAATAGTAATTAATAATCAACATCCAGAAGTTAAAGAAAATCCCGTTATTAAGGAAATAGTTAATTCTATTGTTAGAAATAAAGATTATATTTTAAATAAAGGACCGAAGACAATATCTCCAATTAAAATGGAAGATATTTCTAGTATAGAACCTTTACCACAAGAAACAAATTGGGAAGAAATAGTAGATGAGGATTTAAAAACAATTTTAACAGATCCTCAATACTCTGATAAATTAAAAGAAGTTATATCTGAGGATAGTAATTTTAATTGGAGTGGTTTAATACCTTTAGGAGCTGGTTTAGGGTTAATTCCTTTAATTGTAGCACTAAGCAAAAAAGATAAAACAAAAAAAGATTATAAACCTTCTACCGAGAACTCTAAGAGAGGCTTAATAAATGAAAGCTTCACTTATTTTGCGGACTCAAATATAGTAACTGAAGAGTCATTATTAGACGGAACAAATTTTGAATTATTAACTATTTATTTAAGTCAACTAGATAGTCTAACTGCAATACTAAATGTTTTGTCAATAATGAAAGACGAAATTTTGCAAAAATATTTTCTTGAATTATATAATCAAAAATATGAACATATTTGGGGAATAGGATCAATTAATTTAAAAATTATATTTAATAGTCTTGAACAAAAAGCAAAAAAACAAGGACTTGATTTGAATACATTTTTAAATAATTCAAATTACGAAGTTTGGGTAAAAACTGCTATTGTAGAATTGCTTAAATTATATGAAAAATATGATCAAGACATATCTATAAAAGGAGGATTAACATATTATTTAAACGACTTATTTATAAATTCAAATAATTCAAAAAATATATCTCTTTTGAAAGAATATCTAGAAGTTTATTCAAAAAGTTTAGATATCGATACAAATTCTTATTTAAACCAATTGACTGATAATATAAGTAAAAATAAGATTTTTGCCATTATTAATTTTGGAGATGGTTTTAAAGGTTTTTCTTTTGGAATTCTAGAAGAAATAAATATATTATTAAATAAAAACAAAAAGATTGAAAATATTGAATCTAATATTGTTGATAGTAGAGTTATTGAATCTTCGGGTTTAACTTTGTTGTTGTTTAATTCAACTGATGACCAAATAGAAAAATCTATATTAAATATTATTGACAAGTATTCTATTTCTAAAGAAGATTTCTATAATAATAAAGATAACTATTTTAATCAAATTGTTAACACTGCACCAAATTTAAATGTTGTTTTGTTCTTA
>JAAYGD010000020.1 GCA_012727915.1 Mycoplasmatota bacterium
AGCAAAAAAATATATTATTGGTAAAGTAATGGTTCAAGTATTTACTCACAATCTTGAAGATGTTTTAGTAGATGAAATAAGAAAACATGGATTTGGTGTTACTGTTTTAGAATATAAAGGAATAAGTGGTACCAAAGATGGAAGAATGCTAAATATAAGTATAAATAAATCAAAAGAAAAGAATTTAAGAAATTTAATTAAAGAATATGATAGTAGTGCATTTATTGTAGTAAATGAATCAAAATATGTTGAAAATGGATATTTTAAATAAATATCTTTTTTTATAGAGGGAATTATTATTATTACTCCAATAAACAATTAGGAGTGATAATATGTTTAGAGTAAAACAAAGAGATTCTAATGATTGTGCAGTAGCATCTTTGCTTTCTATTATAAAGTATTATAAGGGGAACATATCTTATAATAAACTTAGATTAATGATGAAATGTGATAAGAGTGGAGTAAGTGCATATGATTTAATAAATACTGCGAAGAAGGTGGGTTTTAATTCTTATGGTATTAAATGTAATTATGATAATTTAAGTAATGTTAAATTACCTTGTATTGCGCATATTACAGTTAAAAAATATTATGATCATTTTGTTGTAATTGAAAAAATACATAACAAAATATATATTAATGATCCTTATTATGGGAAAAAGAAATATAAAAGAAATGAGTTTGAAAAGATATGGAATAATATATTAATTATATTAGAACCAGTATCTGAACTATCTAAAGAATTTAATCATAAAAGATATTATTTAGAATTAATATATAAATATAAAAAAGATATAATCGTTTTAGTAATAATATCTTTAATTACGATAATACTTTCAATAATTGGCTCTTATTATTTTAAATCATTAATAGATAGTAATAAATACATAGTTTTTTTAACTTTTTCGATAATATTGATAATAAGAATAATCTTAGAATTTATAAGAAATAAAGTAATGATATTTATTGATAAAACAATAGAAAAAGATCTAATGTATGAGTCTTTTAATAACACGTTATCACTTCAAGAACAATATTTTATTAATAGGCAAAATGGAGATATATTAAGTAGATTAAATAGTATAGATAGTATAAAAACATTAATATTTAAAATACCTTTTTTGTTTATGATTTATTTTTGTATAGTAGTATTTTGTTCTTATGTTTTAATTATTATAGATTTAAATTTATTTATTAAGGTGTTTATTTTATTGATTTTATATTTTATAATTTATCTTATTTTTTATAAAAAAAACAATAACATGATAAAAAGTATTAATGAAGAAAAGGGTTATGTTAATGGGTTTTTATATGAATCAATAGATGGATTAGTTACTATTAGAAATAATAATATAATAAGAAATAAGAATAATGAATTTAATGTTATATATTCCAATTATTTAAATATAAAAAATAATTTTAATGATTTCTTTAATTTTCAAAATACACTGAAAAGTTTGTTATTGTATTTATCTTTTAATTATATATTATATCTCAGTTCAATTTCATTAAATATTAGTAATATTATTTTGTTTTATTCTCTTTTTATTATGTTGATTGATGCTTTTAGAAATATATTTGAATTAGAAGAGGATTTTAGTAATGGTTTGGTAGCTATAAATAGAATAGATGAATTAATATCTACTGATTATGAATATGGTTATAGTTCTTCTAAAATAGAAAGCATTATGTTTGAAGACGTTAGTTTTGCATATAAAAATGATAAATATATAGTTAATAACTTAAATTTAAAAATAAATGGAAACGATAAATTGTTATTAAAGGGTAAAAGTGGAAGTGGAAAAACAACAATATTTTATTTGTTATTAAAATATTATGAGGTTGATAAAGGTAAAATAATTATTGGGGAAGAAAATATAAATAATTGGAATTTAAATAGTATAAGAGATAATATATATTATGTTTCTTCAAGTGAGAAAATATTTAGAGGTACTTTGATAGATAATATTTCTTTTGATAATAAAGATATGAGTAGGATAGATTTATTGCTAAAACTTGTAAATTTGGAAAAAGATATAAATATGTATATAGAAGAAGATGGTAATAATTTAAGTTTAGGTGAAAAATCCAAACTATTATTATGTAGAGCATTGTTTAGTAATAGAAATGTTTTAATTATAGATGAATTATTAAGTAATATTGGAATAGAAGAAGAAAATATAATATTAAATAATATAATAGATTTATATAAAAATAAGATACTAATATATACTTCACATAGAAATATAAATGAAAATCTATTTAATAAAATATTAAATTTAGAAAAGAAGGAGGTTAATTATGAAAACATTGAATAATGAAGAATTGAAAAATATAAATGGGGGAATTAGTTTTGGTTTATTAGCTCTTTTAGGAGGCGCAATTACATTTATAATTGGTATTCTTGATGGATTAACTAGACCATTAAAATGTAGATAAAAAGGAAGGAGGAATAATGATACTTTTAAATAATGAAGAATTAAAAAATATAAATGGGGGAAGTATTTCTGGTACACTAATAAGTTCTATAGTAAAAGGAATAAGTTTGATTTTTGATTTAGGAAGATCTTTAGGAAGTGCGATATATAGATTAGTAAATAAAAAATGTTGTAAAGCATAAAAAAAGAACAAGGTTACTTGTTCTTTTAAAATAAGTCTTCAGGAGTATGAGCATTAGGAATATCTTCTTTTTCGGGCAATTCCACATTTTTTGTTTCGTTAACAATTTTTGCTTGTGGTTTGTTATCAGTATTAATATCAGCGTTATTTGCAATTTCAACATCATCTAAAGCTTTATCAAGATTATATTTATAATCAGACATTTTTCCATCGACATCATCATCTAATTCGATTAATTTAACAACTTCTTCCATAGTTGTAATTCCATCTAAAACTTTTAATAAACCATCTTGTAATAAGGTAGTAACATTTGATGTATAAACTAATTTTCTTAAACTTTCTTTTCTTACATTTCCCGCAATGGCATCTCTAATTTCTTGAGTAATAACTAATACTTCGTGAATTGCAATACGACCTCTATATCCTTTTGAACATTCACTGCATCCTTGAGGGACATATATTTCATTTACTTCTTTATTTAGAACCTTTCTAAATAAATTCTTTTCATAATCATTAGTTTGTTTTTTAACTTTACATTTATCACATAGTCTTCTTGCTAATTTTTGAGATATAACTCCTTTTAATGCACTCGCTAATAAATATCTTTCAACTTCCATATCAAGTAAACGTTCTATCGTATTTAATGAGTTATTAGTATGTATTGTAGATAATACCAAGTGTCCTGTAATAGAAGCTCTTACTGCTATTCTAGCTGTTTCGTTATCACGAATCTCTCCAACCATTATTACATTTGGATCTTGACGCAATATAGAACGTAGAACGTGCGCAAAGTTTAAACCAATATCACTATTAACTTGTATTTGATTAATACCTTCTATATCCATTTCTATAGGATCTTCAACTGTAATTATGTTTCTTTCTGGTGAATTTAATCTTTGAAGAATAGAATATACAGTAGTAGACTTTCCGGTACCAGTAGCACCTGTTACTAATATAATTCCATTTGGAACTTTAATCAATTCTTCTAGTTTGTTATAATTTGAAGGAGTAAAACCTAGATTATCTATACCTTTAAGACTCATAGAATAATCTAATATACGAACTACTATTTTTTCTCCATTACTAGTTGGTACGCAAGATACACGGAGATCTAAATCTAAGTCTTTTAATTTTGTTTTAATAGAACCATCTTGTGGAAGACGAACTTCAGTAATATTCATTCCTGAGATTATTTTAATACGAGTTATTAAGTTCTTTTTTAATGTATTAGGAACTTTGGAATAATCTTGTAGTTGACCATCTATACGAATTCTAACTTTCATATATTCAAAAAGCGGATCAAAATGAATATCACTCGCATGTCTATTCGCAGCATCAACAATAATTTCATTTACTACTTCAACTATAGGTAGTTTTTCAAAATCAAATTCTTTTAACATATTTTCCCCATTCTTATTCAAAATTTTATTATTCCATTTATTATAAAAGTATTATATAATATTAATTATAGAATAGCAAGAAGAGTGGAGTAATAAAATGAAAAAAAAGGGTGAAAAAGGTTTTTTTGTAGTTGAAACAATTGTAGTAATTGCTATTGTATCCATTGTAATTACTTATGTTTTTGTTAATTTTTCTAACACTTATAATAGATTTATAGTTAGTGAAACTTATAATAATATAAATGCTACTAATGCAGTTTTAAATTTAAAAGAATATGTAGATAATTGTGATATAGATTTTTCTGCAACTTTAGATACAAAAGACTATTTAGAATTGTCTTCTATTACTAAGGTTAGTTCAAATTATTATAATAAACTAAAAGAATATTTAAAGATAAAAACTGCTTATTTAATTAATACTGAAAACTTTTTTTCAAACGCTAATAATATGAATTCTTTTGATATAAAATTCCAAAATTATTTGGACACTCTTTCTATTGTAAAAAGTAAATATATTATAGTTATAGAACTAGAGAATTTAAATTATGGATATATATCTATTTATAACTATAATTTAGAATTGGTTGGTGAATCTGACAAAGATTATGTTACTTATGTAAAAGTTGGAGATGATTTTATTGAACCGGGATATACTGCAGAAGATAAAAATGGGAAAACTTTAGATGTATATATAACTGGTTTTGTTGATACGAGTATAGAAGGAACTTATTACTTGACATATACTTTACAAGATATTATTTCAAGAAGAAAAGTAGTTGTTTATGAAGATGTTTATGATTATGATTATACGGGTAATTATCAAGTATTTAGAGTGCCTGTTTCTGGTACTTATAAGGTTGAATTATGGGGTGCAAGTGGTGGAAAACCAGTAGCAAATACTACTGCATCAAAGGGAGGTTATTCAACTGGTGAAATTTATTTAAATGAAGGAGATACTTTATACTTATATGTTGGTCAAGCAGGTAGTTTAGGAACTTATGGAGTTAATGCGACTTCAACTGTAGGTCAGGGAGGTATTGCTACTTTTAATGGTGGTGGTGCTGGAGGAAATGCAGGAGGAAGTATAACTTATCCTTACGCTAACTATAAGGGAGGACCTAGTGGGGGTGGAGCAACAGATATTAGATATTTATCAGGAACTTGGGATAATTCATTAAGTTTAAGAAGTAGAGTAATGGTTGCTGGAGGAGGAGGAGGCTTTTCTTCATCTGATGCTGGGTATGATGCTCAAAAAGGTAACTCTGGAGGATTAACAGGGCAAAATGGAGCAGTAGATGCTTATTTAATAGGAGCATATGAGGGAGATGTAATTAATAGAGGAGTAGGAGCTACTCAAACCACTGGAAATCTATTTGGAATAGGAGAAAGAGGAGACAACACTGGAACTTCAACATATTGTAATGGACATGCTGGTGGTGGTGGTGGATATTATGGAGGAACTGGCGGAACCCAAACAGGTGGAAATTGTCATATCATGGGTGGCGGTGCTGGATCATCTTTTATATCTGGTTATACTGGAGTAAACGCTATAAGAGTAGACGGAACTCATAGTGGAACAACAAAACATTTCTCGGGTTATGTTTTTGATAATATGGTTATGTATAGCGGAACTCAAACCTTTTTAAGTCCGGCTGGAGTTAATGAAACTGGTCATACTGGAAATGGATATGCTAGGATTTCATTAATTGATCCAAATCAAAGTAATACTTTAAGTAAAGTAAGATATATATATAATGAAATGAATGGAAGTACATCTAATCAATCGTCTCATTGGGTAGAATTACAAGCTTATGATATTAATGGAAACAATGTTTCTCAAGGTGTAACAACAATTACTAATAATTATTTAGGTGCGGTTGATTTAACAAGATTAACCAATGGTAACGTTGCAACTGCTGAATATATTGAGGGTGGAATTGGAGTATCTTTTGTTATGCTTGATTTAGGAAAAGAATATGATTTGTCAACTATTAGATTATGGCATTATTATGGGGATGGAAGAACTTATTATGATAATATAGTTAAGGTTGCAGGTAATGATGAATTGTTTAGAGTTGTATTAGATGAAGAATATCCTGAAACTAGTCATGGAAAAATTATAAGACCAGAAAGTATAGATTAGGTGATTTATGAAAAGATTAAATAATAAAGCTTTTTCTTTAGTTGAATTACTTGTAGCTTTTACTACAATTACAGTATTATCTTTTGCAATATTTAGAACTGTTATAAGTATTCAAAGAAGACAGCTAATTAATATTGCGTATAATGATTATGTTGTCTTTCAAAGTTCTGTAAATAATTTAGTTCAAAATGATTTCACTAATAAAGTAATTGAGGCAGTAGAATACTGTGGAAAAAATTGTTATAAAATAAAATATATTGGTGAAATTGAAAAAACTTTATCTATTAATACTAATGATAGCACTTTATCTTATGGTAATGTGTCAAATGCCGTAAAATTAAAGCTACCTAAAACATTTACTTTTTATAGAGATATAGAACAAAAAGATGAGAATTTTACTGATGTTGAAGAAGATAGACATGATTCTTTAATATTGTTTAGAATTCCTATAAAAAGTACAATTGTTGATAAAGATTTAGATATTATATATATTTATCAATTTGATAGTAGAAAAAATCCTGTAAGACCAAATATATAATAGTAAGGAGTTGAAATTATGAATAATAAAGGCGCAATATTTTCTGGATACATGTATGTATTGTTAGTGTTCTTTTTACTTTCTTTATCAACTTTATTAGTAGTTTTAAACAACTCTAAAAAAGTAAGCAATAAGGCTAGAGAAGGTGCTGAAAATATTATTGAAAATGATACTACTGAATTTAATTTGAGTCTAAATGGAAATACTACAGTATGTATTAATTTAGGACAAACATATTCTGATTTAGGTGTTGTTTCAAAAGATTCTATGGGAAATGATGTTCCAGTTACTATTGTATCAGATTTAAATATTAATCAAATCGGAGAGTATACTGTTACTTATACTGCTAAAGATAAGGGTAAAGAAAAAAGTATTGAAAGAAAAGTTAGAGTAATAAAAAATGATTATGTTTACATGGGAGCATCAGAAGAAATTACTTTTTATTGTGATGGATATTATCAAGTTGAATTATGGGGTTCTGATCATTCAAATGGGCTTGGTGGTTATACAAAAGGAGTTATTAATTTAAAATCTAATGAAAAACTTTATCTTTTTGTTGGTCAATTAAGTACTGTAGGAAATGCTACAGCTTTTAATGGAGGAACAGGAAGTTCTGGTGGATATCCTGGAGGTGGAGCAACAGATGTTAGATTACTTAATAAAACTTGGAATGATTTAGAGTCTTTAAAATCAAGAATTATGATTGCGGGTGGTGCTGGTTCCGGTAATGTTCAATATTCTCATGGTGGAGGTCTTATTGGTCAAAAATCGGGTATTGCTACTGCAGGAACTCAAACTGCACCCGGAGTTAATCAAAGCGTTTCATATTTAGCTCCTTCATTTGGAATTGGAGGAGGAGGCTGCGGAGGTGGCGGTGGATACTATGGTGCAGGTGGAGCAACATGTGTAGATGGTGGAGCTGGAGGATCAGGTTTTGTGTCAGGACTTGCGGGAGTAAATGCAATTACTAATGACTTAACTATTACTCATACAAATAACACACTTCATTATTCTGGTAAGTATTTTATTGATTCAATAATAGAAACGGGTAAAGTTGAACCTGATAGACTTACTGCATCTTCTGGTAAAGCAAAAATTACATATATAGGCACTGAATACCCTAAAACAAATACTAGTTTAGAAAGTGTAAGATATGTAAAAAGTTGTACAAATGGAAATTCAGTAAATGTATACAATAGTTGGGTAGAATTACAAGTAATTAAAGATGGAGTTAATCTTGCGCTTGGAAAAACTCCAACAGGTACATCTCCTGAAGCATCGGGATTGGAATCATATAATTTTATCGTGGATGGTATGATAGATAATTCAACTTGGACTACTGGATATGGAAGAAGTAGTTTAAATGGTAATCAATGTGTAACTATTGATTTAGGAAAAGTATATGATGTTGATGAAATTGCTGTTTGGCATTATTTTAATGATGGAAGAACTTATACAGATAAAGTAGTGTCAGTTTCTTCTGATAATGTATCTTGGGCAGGAGTAATTATAGGAACAGGAGCAGAAACTCCTAATGGTTCTAGAGTTAATGCATGGAATTAATTGACTAATATATTTTATAAAGTTATAATATTAGTGTATACAAAGATTAAGAGGAGTAGTATATATTTAATTAAAAGAGAGTTAGTGTTTGGTGAAAACTAATATATAATATATATGAATGTTACTTATGAGTATAATCGGGAATCTTCGTTAAGGATTTAAGAACATAGAAATCTATGTAAGGTGGTACCACGCAAAGCGTCCTTAAGTTTTAAGGGTGCTTTTTTTTGGAGGATAAATGAAAAAAGAGTTGTTAGAATTTAAAAAACATGTAGAGAAATATGATTTTAAAAATTTAGGAATTAAATTTAAATATAATCATTCAATTGGTGTAATGAAAATAGGGAATTCAATTGCGAAAAAATTAAAGTTAAAAGATAATGAAGTTTATATGGTTACTTTAGCGTGTTTGTTACATGATATTGGAAGATTTGATCAATTAAAGATATATGATACTTTTAATGACAAAAAGAGTTTTGATCATGGTGATTATGCTTATAATTATATTAAAAAGAATAATTATTTAAGAAAGTATACTGATGATACTACATATGATACTGCTATATTAAAGTCAATTAAATATCATAATAAATTTAAAATTGGAAAATGTAATGAAATAGAGTTATTGTTTTCAAAAATAGTTAGAGATGCTGATAAGGTTGATATATTATTAAATGATGGTTTTAAAAAATTTAGTGAATATGAAACTAATGAACTTGAAATATCTGATTCGGTGTATAATAAAATCTTAAATGAAAAAGATATTTCATATGATGATACTAATAATAAATTGGATAGAATATTATTGGGACTTGCAATGATTTATGATATTAATTTTGATTGTAGTTTTTCGTTTATTAAAGGTAAGGGAATAGTCAAAAGGGTAATTGGTTTTTTGAAAGCAAAAAATAAAAACAAAGATACTCTTGATAAATTAAATATAATAGAAAAGAAACTTGAAGAATATATTGAAAGGAGAGTAAATAATGGAAAAAAAGTATGATCATAGACTAGTTGAATATGGTAAATATGATTATTGGTTAAAAAACGATTTATTTAAATCTGGGGATTTAAATAAGAAACCTTTTAGTATTGTTATTCCTCCTCCTAATGTAACAGGTAAATTGCACTTAGGTCATGCATGGGATACATCTCTTCAAGATATTATTGCAAGGTATAAAAGGTTAAAAGGTTATGATGTATTATGGTTACCAGGTATGGATCATGCAGGAGTAGCAACTCAAGCAAAGATTGATGCTAGATTAAAAGAACAAGGTATTAATCCCAAGTCTATTGGTAGAGATAAATGGATGGAATATGCTTGGAGTTATAAAGAGGAATACGCTAATATAATTAGAAAACAATGGTCTAATTTGGGTTTAAGTTTAGACTATAGTAAAGAAAGATTTACTTTAGATGAAGGATCTAGTAATGCTGTTAACAAAGTATTTATTGATTTATATAATAAGGGATATATTTATAGAGGTACTAAACCTATAAATTGGGATCCTATTGCAAAGACAGCGTTATCTAATATAGAGGTAATTTATAAAAAAACTAAAGGTAATATGTATTATTTTAAATATATGTTTCCTAATTCGGATCAATATATAGAAGTTGCTACAACTCGTCCTGAAACAATGGCAAGTGATAAAGCAGTAGTAGTTAATCCTAAAGATGATAGATATAAAAATATTGTTGGAAAGAGTGTTATATCGCCTTTAAGAAAGGAATTAATACCAGTTATTACAGATGAATATATTGATATATCTTTTGGAACAGGCGCTATGAAATGTAGTGCACATGCTATAGATGATTTTGATATATTAAAAAAGAATAATATAGAAATAGTAGAATCTATTGATACTAATGGTATATTAAATGATTATGCTTTAGAATTTTCTGGTTTAACAAGAGAAGAAGCAAGAATAAAAATAGTTGAAAAATTAAATAAAGAAGGATTAATAACAAAGATTGAAGATTATAATCATGAAGTGGGTTATTCAGAAAGAACTGATGCAGTAATAGAAATAATGATTATGCCTCAATGGTTTGTAAAAATGGATGGATTATCTAAAGCTTTATTAGATGTTCAAAGTGATAAAGAAAAAAAAGTAAAATTTGTTACTTCAAGATTTGAAAAGATATTAATAAATTGGATGATTTCAATACAAGATTGGTGTATTTCAAGACAAGTTTGGTGGGGACATAGAATTCCTGCATGGTATAAAGATGATCAAGTAAAAGTACAAATTGAGTCTCCTGGTTTAGAGTGGACTCAAGATGAAGATGTATTAGATACTTGGTTTTCATCTGCTTTATGGCCATTTAGTACATTGGGTTTTCCTAATAAAACTAATGATTTAGAAAGATATTTTCCAATAGATATAATGGTTACTGGTTATGATATTATATTTTTTTGGGTTGCCAGGATGATGTTTCAATCTATAGAATTTATGAATAACATTCCTTTTAAAGAAGTATTAATACATGGGTTAGTAAGGGATAAAAATGGTAAGAAAATGTCTAAATCCTTAGGTAATGGAATAGATCCTATGGATGTTATTGAAAAATATGGAGCTGATTCTTTAAGATACTTTATTACTACTAATACAGCTCAAGGTATGGATTTAAGATATGATGAGGAAAAAATAAAATCAACTTGGAATTTTATCAATAAGATATGGAATGCATCTAGATATGTAGAAATGAATTTAAATAATGAATCAGAATTAAGTGTTATTGATAAATGGATATTATTTAAATTTAATAATAAAGTAAAATCTATTACAAAAAATATGGATAAATATGATTTTCAAAATGTAGGCTCTGAATTATATGAGTTTATTTGGAATGATTTTTGTGATTGGTATATTGAATTATCTAAAGTACACTTAAATTCAAAAGTATTAAAATATATATTATTTTCTATATTAAAAATGTTACATCCATTTATGCCTTTTGTTACAGAAGATATTTATATGAATTTTGAGAATAAATCAATTATGTTAGAAGAATATCCTAAATATGATAAAGAATTAAATTATAAAAATGAATATAAATTAATAGAAGATTTAAAAGAATATATTATTAAAGTAAGGAATATTAAATTAGAATATAGTATTACTAAAGATGCTTTAATTGAATATACATGTAAAGATGAATTTGTTTTAAAAATATTAAATAAATTATTAAAATTAGATGATTATTTTAAATATAATGATGAAAACATGAATAAGATTTCAATAATATCCGATAATAAAGATATTACAATTAATTATTATATTAATGAAAATGTTATTGATGATACTAAAGAAATAGAAGAATTAAAATTAAGTATTGAAAGAAGAAAAAAATTATTATCTAACGAGGGATATGTAAATAAAGCTCCAAAGAATATAGTAGAAGAAGAAAGATTAAAATTAGAAGAAGAATTAATAAAATTAAATAATTTGGAGGCTAAATGAATTTGACAATATTAGATATATTAAGAAATTATGATTCAAGTTTTTATTATGAAGATGATTATAGAAAAAAAGAAACAAATGGTGTTTATAATATTGAAGAATCACAACTCGATTTGGATGATATTTTAGTATTTTTAAATAATAATAATTTATTTGATAATATAATTAAAGAAATTAATTCAATAGATAAAAAATATTTATATTCGAGTTTTAATCATGGTTATTATCACAATGAAAGAGTATTGTTTTTTGGATATTTAATAGGAAAAGAAAGAAAATTGAACGATATAAATATGAAAATATTAATGGATGCTTGTAAGTATCATGATATAGGAAGAGTAAATGATATAAGAGATGATATTCATGGATTAATAAGTTCTAATAAAATTGATAAAGTAATAGAAAACGATGAATTTTATAAGAATCCAGAAAATTTAAAATTATTAAAATGTGCAATAGAATATCATTCTACTTTTGATAAATATTTAGAACCAATGATAGAAAATTATGAAATAAATGATAAAGAATCAGCAAAAGAAATAATGAAAATATTAAAGGATGCAGATGGATTAGATAGAGTAAGATTATCTATGGGAAGAACATATTCTGATTTAGATCCAAGCTTTTTAAGAACAAAAGAAGCAAAAAGATTAATAAAAGCATCGCATCAACTAAATGAACTATATTTGAAAGTATTTAAAGAAAAAACCAAACAAAATGATTTGGATGAAGTTAAAAAAAATACTGAGGGTGAATTATACTTGCATTCAGTTGGGTTAGACTTTTTTAAATTTGAAAGCATATTGAATAATGGAATATTATCAAAAAATGAATTATTAAAAAGAAATATTTTAAGTTCAAAAAATTTTGATGGATGTAATTTTGAAGATTATATTTCTGTTGCAATTTATGGAAATGAGTATTATTCTCCAAATAATTCATATAATAATCATGTAAGAGGAAACATAATATTTTGTATTTCAAATATTGAAGCTTTTGATGGTCATAAAACAACCGAATTAACAGTTGAAGATTATAAAAACAGATCAATATTATTACCAATAAATATGGGGGGATATGCAGATGAAAGATTTGTTAAGGAAGAGATTCCTATAGAAAAAATTGATAAAGTGATTATTCCAAAAAATATATTGAACTTAAAATTAACTGATATAAATTATATAAGTTCATCTTTATCTTTTGATGCTATTGAAAGTCAGATAAATTATTATACTTCTATTGTTGAATCAAAGTGGAACCAGCCTATTAATAGGGAAGAATTTAAATTTTTAGTAAATTCAGCAAGATCAATTGAAGAAAAAAGAAAAAGGAAAGAAATATCTTCAAAAGATTTTCAAGATGAATTATATTCTTTTTCAAAAAAGATGAATTATAAAATTGGATTAATGGTTGATTCTATGTATAAATCTATATTTAATAAAGAGGATGTTAATATTGGAGATGTAGTTGAAGATATATTAGAAAGAAACAAATTAAACATTTCAATGGATGACGAAAATTTTTTATATATTAATCTTGGAGAAACAAAAAAATTACAATAATCATGTTATAATAAATAGAAGGAAGTGATTATATGTATTCTTATATAAATGGTTTATTAACAGAAATTAATTCAACACATGTAGTAATAGATAATAATGGAATAGGATATAAGATATTTGTATCTAATCCTTATTCTTTTAAATTAGAAGAGATTTATAAATTATATATATATACTCATATAAGAGAAGATGAGTATTCTTTATATGGATTTAAAGAAATAGAAGAAAGAGATTTATTTTTAAAATTAATTGAGGTAAAAGGAGTTGGGCCTAAAATGGCTCTTCCAATGCTTGCAACAGGTTCACCAAATGGTATTATGGACGCAATAAATAGAGAAAACATATTATATTTAAAGAAATTTCCTAAGATTGGAGATAAGGTTGCAAAACAAATAATTTTAGATTTAAAAGGTAAATTTAAAGTTGAAAATATTGAGATAGAAGAGTCTGATGAATTATATGAAGCTTTAAAAGGATTAGGATATAAGAATCAAGATATTATGAAAGTGATATCAAAGGTTGAAAAAGATAAAACTATAGAGGAAAAAATAAAACAAGCATTAAAATTATTATTAAAGTAGGTGAATTATGGAGGAAAGGGTTATTACTAATAAAAAACTAGAAGAAGATCAATTTGAATCTACTATTAGACCTGATAGTATTGATGAATATATTGGTCAAACTGAAGTAAAAGAGAATTTAAAAGTATTCATTGAAGCTGCAAAGATGAGAGATGAATCTCTTGATCATGTTCTTTTATATGGGCCTCCTGGATTAGGAAAAACCACTTTAGCATATATTGTTGCTCATGAACTTGGAAGAAACATTAAAACTGCTAGTGGGCCTTCTATTGAAAAAAGTGGTGATTTAGCGGCTGTATTATCTACATTAGAACCAGGTGATGTTTTGTTTATTGATGAAATTCATAGAATGCCTAGATATATTGAAGAAATATTATATCCTGCTATGGAAGATTTTTCTTTAGATATTATTGTTGGTAGTGATGGTAATAGTAGAAATATAAAAATTGATTTACCACCATTTACTTTAGTAGGTGCAACAACAAGAGCAGGAGATTTAACTAGTCCATTAAGAGATAGGTTTGGAATAGTATTTAAATTAGATTATTATACTGAAGATGAATTATTTCAAATAGTAAAAAGAACTAGTAGAGTATTAGAAATTGATATTGAAGATGATGCTGCTTTAGAACTCGCAATTAGAAGTAGAGGTACTCCAAGAGTAGCTAACAGATTATTTAAAAGAGTTAGAGATTTTGCTTTAGTAATGGGTAATGGAAGTATAGATAAAAAGATAACCAAGTTAGCGCTCAAAAGATTAAAAGTAGATGAATTAGGATTAGATAATACTGATAAACAATTATTAGAAGCTATAATATATAAATTTAATGGAGGTCCAGTAGGAATAGAGTCTCTAGCGGCTTCTATTGCTGAAGAAGTATCTACTATTGAAGATGTATATGAACCTTATTTATTAAAATTAGGATTCTTAAAAAGGACTAATAGAGGTAGAGTAGTTACTGAAAAAGCTTATGAACATTTAAATATTAAATTAGATGATAGATTATTTTAGAGGAGAAAAATGAAAAAAAAGTTAATGGTTGATATGGATGATGTTATTGTTAATGGAGGATTATTATATATAATAAATGATTTTTTAGGAACAAACTATACTGAAGACTATTTTAAGTCATTTTATATGCAAGACATTGTTGAAGATAAAGAAGCTTTTTTTAAATTTTTTTTGACAAAAAATATGTATGATTATTGTAAACTATCAGAAAATGCTTATGAGGTTTTAGAATATTTAAATGAAAAATATGATCTTTTTATTGGTACATCGTATATATTTAAAGAAATTCCGAAAGAATCTGGTAAAATATTATTAGATAAATTTAATTATTTGCAAGATAAATTACCTTTTATTAGTCCATATAAATATATATTTTTAGGAGATAAATCTGTATTGGATTTTGAAGTAAAAATAGATGATAAAGAAGAAAATCTGGAAGGAGCAGAAAAAAAAATATTGTTTACAGCATATCACAATAAAAATATATCAGATGAAGAATTAAAAACAAAAGCTATAGAAAGAGCTTTAAATTGGTTAGATGTTAAAAAATTATTATAAAAATAGGAGGTTTTGAAATGAAAATAGACATATTACCAAATTATTATTTAGAAAAAGATGGAAGATTTAACAAAGAAAAAGCATTAAATTTATGTGGTAAAATTGCTGGTGTTTGTTATGATAAAGAAGGATATAAACATTTAGAAAACGAACCAATAGAAAAAACTAATAAGAGAATAGATATGACTTTAAATAATGGGCATCATAGTGTATATGATCATATAAATATTAGTTTAAATTTGCAAAACATACCTAAAATTTTAGCAATGGTTTTAAATAATGAACATCAATACACTACTAGTGAAAAATCAGCAAGATATACCCCGGTTGTAAAAGAAGAAGGTTCAATAATAACTGAATTAGAAGAGAATTTATATAATAAATGGCTTGAAATATTTAAAGCAAAAATTAAAGATCAATATGGATATATTTATAATGATTCAAAAATACAAAAATTAGCGCAAGAAAATGCTAGGTATCTAGTAACAGTTTTTATGCCAACACAAATGATTTATACAACTTCATTTAGGCAAATTAACTATTTAGCATCTTGGATGGATAAATATACTTATAAAACTAATAATAATGATTTTGGAAAAAAATTGGGAAAAAATATGGAAGATTTTTATTTTGAATTACTTAGATTAAACATACTTGAATCAGGCTTAATGTTTAATGAAAAAGATAGAAACATTTCTTTATTTGGTAAAGAATTAAATAAAAAGGAAGAGATATTTAGTGATATATATCAAACTACTTATAAAGGTTCTTTTGCTCAATTGGCTCAAGCACAAAGACATAGAACATTAGATTATAAAATTGAACTATTAGATGAAAAAGAATATTTTGTACCACCAATAATAAAAGATGATGAACAATTAGTAGAAGAGTGGTTAAATGATATGAATAAAGTAAAGGACTTTTATCCACAAGGAGAATTAGTATATATTAATGAAATAGGGAAATATGATGATTTCATATTAAAATGTAAAGAAAGATTATGTTCAAGTGCTCAATTAGAAATTATGCAGCAAACAAAAGCTACATTAGTAAAATATAAAGATTCTTTAGAAAAAAGTAATAATCCTTTAAAAGATAATATTAAATTATATTCTAAAGGGGCAAGATGTACTTTTCCAGACTATACTTGTTCAAATGATTGTAATTTTAAAGAAGGAAAATTATTATCAAGAAAAATATAACTGATTATTAATCAGTTATTTTTATGTTATACTATTTAAGGAGTTTATTATGAAATTAGATGATTTTAATTATGAGTTAGATGAAAGTTTTATTGCGCAATCTCCATTAATAAATAGAGATGAATCTAAATTATTAGTGCTTAATAAAGATGATGGTTCAATTGAACATAAAACTTTTAAAAATATTATTGATTATCTTAATAAAGATGATATTTTAGTCTTAAATGATACTAAGGTATTACCTGCAAGATTGATTGGAGAAAAAGAAAATACAAAGGCTATAATAGAAATATTATTATTAAAAAATATTGAAAATGATATTTGGGAATGTTTAGTTAAACCAGCTAAGAGAATAAAAGTTGGAACTATAGTTAATTTTTCAAACTTGTTAAAAGCTAAATGTATAGAAATTCAAGATGAAGGTATAAGAATATTTGAATTAATTTATGAAGGTATTTTTTATGAAATATTAGATAAATTGGGAACAATGCCTCTTCCTCCATATATTCATAAAAAATTAGAAGACAAAGATAGATATCAAACTATATACGCAAAAAATATTGGAAGTTCTGCTGCTCCTACAGCGGGGTTACATTTTACTGATGATTTAATAAAGAAAATTAAAGCAAAAGGAATAATTATATGTTTTATAACATTACACGTTGGAATTGGAACATTTAGACCTGTTTCTGTAGACAATATTGAAAATCATAAAATGCATAGTGAGTTTTATTCATTAGACAAAGATACTGCTAATATTTTAAATAATAAAAAGGGTAGAATAATTAGTGTTGGAACAACAACAACTAGAACTTTAGAAACAATATTAAAAAATAATAATAAATTTATAGAGTGTTCTGGATGGACAGACATATTTATTTATCCGGGTTATAAGTTTAAAGCAATAGATGCATTAATAACTAACTTTCATTTACCTAAATCTACTTTATTAATGCTAGTTTCTGCTTTTTCATCTAAAGATTTTATATTAGAAGCCTATGAAGAAGCCAAAAGGAATAAGTATAGATTTTTTTCTTTTGGGGATGCAATGTTTATAAAATAGTGTATAATATATTTGAGGATATGTATGAAGATTAAATACAATTTATTAAATAAAGATAATGAAGCTAGATATGGTAATATAGAAACAAAATATGGTGTATATGAAACTCCTATGTTTATGCCTGTAGGTACTAATGGTGCAGTAAAGATGCTATCAAAAGAAGAACTAAAAGATGTAGGAAGTGGAATAATACTTGCGAACACATATCATTTATGGTTAAGACCAGGAGAAGATGTAATAGAAAACGCTGGTGGTTTACATGGGTTTACAAAATATGGTGGTCCTATGTTAACAGATTCAGGAGGATTTCAAGTATTCTCTTTAGCAAAAAAAGAAGATATTTTTGAAGAAGGAGTAAAATTTAAAAACCATTTAGATGGAAGTGATTTGTTTTTAACTCCAGAAAAATCAATTGAAATTCAAAATAAATTAGGAGCGGATATTATTATGAGTTTCGATGAATGCCCTGAATATCCATCAACTTATGAATATATGAAAGATAGTGTTGAAAGAACATTAAGATGGGCGCAAAGAGGGAAAAATGTTCATAATAATGATTCTCAATCTTTATTTGGAATAGTTCAAGGTGGAGAATATGAAGATTTGAGGGAACACTCTGCTAAAGAATTAGTAAAAATGAATTTTGATGGATATTCTATAGGTGGTACAAGTGTTGGTGAAGGAAAAGATACTATGTACAAGATGATAGAATATAGTACTAAAAATTTACCAATTGATAAAGTAAGATATTTAATGGGAGTAGGAGATCCTATAGATATATTAGAAGGGGTATCAAGAGGAGTAGATATATTTGATTGTGTTTTACCAACTAGAATAGCAAGACATGGAAATGCATTTACAAAATATGGTAAAATTAACTTAAAGAATTTAAAATATAAATATGATTTATCGACTTTGGATGATACTTGTGATTGTTATACTTGTAAAAATTATTCTAAATCATATATAAGACACTTAATTATATCTAAAGAAACTTTAGGAGGAAGATTACTATCAATACATAATATTAGATTTTTAATTAAACTTACTGAAGATATTAGATTAAATATTAAAAATAATACATTTGAAGATTTTAAGAATAATTTTATAAATAAATATGAAGGGAAAGATTAGTATGAAATGTCCAAAATGTGGTCAAGAAATAATAGATAATAAAATATTTTGTCCTAATTGTGGTAAACAGTTAAATAAAGAAACTAGTTTAGGCTTATCGCCTATGAAAATGTTCTTAATTTTTGTAGTTATAATGTTACTTTTAGGAGTTGGAACAATATATTATATTGCTAATATAGGTTTGAATAAAGAATTAGAAAAAATAATATCAGAACCAACTATAGATACAAAAAAAGAAATAAAAGATTTTTATGGTAGTTATATAATAAAGGATGTAATTGCTACTGATAATTCTTTAGAGAATATAAATGATTTAAAGAATAGCATAATAGGATTTGAAATTGAAATTTCTAAAGATAAATTTAAAGCGGGATTATATAAAATTGCGTGGGTTAAAATTGATAAGCCAACTTTAGATGTTTTAAATAATTTTTTAATTAGAAAAAATAATTAATAGGAGTTAGGGGCTTGGCGCTCGCTTTTGTAAGCATTTGTTTTCTTTTCAGCTCACTATTAGCCTTTAATAAGCCTAGGGCTGCATTGCTC